>JAAYWB010000077.1 GCA_012516855.1 Candidatus Cloacimonadota bacterium | reverse complement strand
TCCTTATCCAGCAAGGGGATCTTTTGCAGGTCTTCGATCCCCCTGAAGGTGGAAGTATCCAGCCCAATTTCGCGGAACAGCTCGCGATAGTACGGCACATATTTTCCGGCATAGACGACAATCTCTTTCAGCTTGGCATTCTGGTAGTCAAGTACCTGCTGGCGGTTCCAATGCTGACTCTTTTGATAAAACAGATACCGGCGGAGTATTTCCGGGGCTTGCGTAATGTGGTTTGGCAGCTTCATCGTTTTTCCATCTAGTGGCCAAGCTTTTTGCGCCTGGCCTCAATCAAATCATGCCGGTTAAGCACTTTCTTGGCAGCGATCACCATGGGCGGACCGATGAACTTTCCGTTTTTGACCGCCACCCCTTTCCCCTCTGCCTGGGATTCATCATAGAGGCGCAGCATGTCCACGGCATCGTCATATTCCTGTTGAGTGGGTGAAAAGTACTTATGCACCAGAGGCAACTCCTTGGGATGCAGCACCAGCATGCCCTCAAAGCCGAGGTTTTTGGCCAGGATGAGGTTTTGTTCCAGGTCTTCCAGATCGTGCACGTTGATGTGCACTGTATCAATGGGAATCACTTTATTAGCCCTGGCTGCCAAGGCAATCAGGGCCCGGGGCGTGAAAATGCTCTGCCCTTCAAGGTCATGGATTCCCTCCAGGTCGCTAACAAAATCTTCACAGCCGAAGGCTATGGCCACCACCCTTTTTGATGCTCGGCAAATGTCTTGGGCGTTTACAACCGCACCGGCAGTTTCTATCAAAGGGATGATTTTGAATGTTCCCACCGGGATTTTCTTTTCGTATTCAATGGTCTCCAGCAATTTATCGAAGAAATAAACGTCCTCGCCGGTGCGGGATTTCGGGTACATGAAGCCGTGGATGCCATCAATCGTCAGGGCTTGCACGTCTTTAAGCAGATGGCCGCTTTCGCGGTCGTTCACCCGGGGAAAAACGTAGTAATTCTTTAGCCGGCCGGAGCTTACCCATTCGAAAATGGTCTTGCGGGCAATGGGTTTGTTGGCTTCCGGCTGCACGGAATCCTCAAGGTCCAGCAGCAGCACGTCGGCTTCGCTCCTGGCGGCGCTAGTGAGCAACTTTTCATTGTGCCCGGGCACGAACATCAGGCTGCGCATGATGATATCTGTCATCTCAAGCTCCTTTTTTGGCGATCAGGACGTGGCGGCGGAACCTCAGCACCGGCTTGCCGTCCTGGTTGAAGGCTGTGGTTTCCACATAGATGATGCCGCGGTCGGGTTTTGAGGACGAAGGCCTGGCTTCCAGGACTTCTGTTTGGGCATAGATCGTGTCGTTGACAAACACCGGACCCAAATGATCCACCTTTTCGTATTCCAGGTTGGCAATCGCCTTGCCGCTGATATCCGGAACCGTCATCCCCACCACAATGCTAAAGACCAAAGTGCCCACAACCAAGATCTGCCCGTGTTGGCTCTTTTCAGCGAAGTCCCGGTTCGTGTGCAGGGGATGGTGGTTCATGGTCAGCAGGCTGAACAGGTTGTTGTCGCTTTCAAAAATCGTTTTACTGGCAGAATGTCTGATGATATCGCCAGCTTTGAAGTCCTCGAAATAATGGCCGATGGGGCTGGGTATCATTTCTCCTCCTCCAAAAGACGGATCAGGTATTCACCGTATCCGCTTTTTCTGATGGGCTCAGCCAGGCAACGTAACTGCGTTTTGTCTATGTAGCCCATTCTATATGCGATCTCTTCTATGCAACTGATCTTGAAGCCCTGGCGCTCTTCGATTATCTCCACGAACTGGGATGCCTGAAGCAATGACTCAAAAGTACCGGTGTCCAGCCAGGCTGTGCCGCGGCCAAACACTATAACTTCCAGCCTGCCTTGTTCCAGGTATGCCCTGTTCACATCCGTGATCTCATACTCGCCGCGGGCTGAAGGCTTGAGCTGAGCAGCTATTTCCAGCACGCTGTTGTCGTAGAAATAAAGTCCCGGCACCGCGTAATTGGATTTTGGCTGCTTTGGTTTTTCCTCCAGGCTGATGGCCCGGCGCTGTTCGTTGAATTCCACCACTCCGTATCTCTCTGGGTCACTTACAGGATACGCAGTAATGATCGCTCCCTGGGGATCAACGCATTTGCTAAGCCTGGATTGAAGGTCCGCGCCATAGAATATGTTGTCGCCCAAGATCAGGCAGACGTTGTCCTCGCCAACAAAATCGGCTCCGATAACAAAAGCTTGGGCCAGGCCGTTCGGCACCTTCTGAACTTTGTATTCAAAGCTCATCCCCAGTTGAGAGCCATCGCCCAAAAGCTTTTGAAATCCTGCCTGGTCTTCCGGAGTGGTGATGATCAGTACTTCCCTGATGCCAGCCAGCATCAGGGTGGAAAGGGGATAGTAGATCATCGGTTTGTCGTAAACCGGCATCAGCTGCTTGCTGATTGCAATCGTGAGAGGATGTAAGCGGGTGCCGGATCCTCCGGCAAGGATAATCCCTTTCATTTCAGACTCCTTTTCATACTAAACATCAATCGAATCATACATATCATTTTAAAACCTCTATATGTGAACTTGTCGTTGTCCATCAAATGATACTCATAACTTAATCACTAATTGAGTTGTATACCGCAATTGGCAACAGGCTGGTTCCTTTTGGGCAAGTATATCACTCTTTGATAGACTGGAGCATAGTCGAGGTTGTCAAATATTATCGCATCTATATCGGTGGCTTTCCAGTAGCTCAAGGTGGCGTCAAAATCTTTGGATTGAGTCATTAGGGGTAATACCTTGATCGCGTATCCCGTGCGCTGATAGAAGTTGTTGTTATTAATTGTTGGTTGGGTAACCCCTCCGTACCACGCACCGGATAAATCTATACTCACCGGATTCTCAAAGAAATTGTTGAACTGGATGGGGATTTGGGTTCCAGCGCAAATGATGGCGGTTTCATTCTGGTCAAAATTGTTGTTCTCGATTATGTGGTAAAAAGTACTAAACGAATAAATGGCATTGCTGTTGGAGATGAAGTAGTTGTTTTTGATCCTGATTGCCTGACCCTGGGTGCGCAAGCCATTCAAGCAGTTGTAAATGACGTTGTTCTCCAAGACGTGGTTGATTGTCGGGCTGTTTACCCCTTGGTCATAAAAAACGGCTTTGGAAGCCATGCTGTCAAACGAACAATTGAGAATGTTTGTCCGGGGTGCCCCGGCATAGATTCCATCATCGGAGAGCCGGAAATAGCTGTTCGAAACCGTGCAGTCATTGCCCAACAAAGATATTCCGGTAGTTGCGCCCCAACAAAACATGTTATGAAGGGACTGATTGTTAGAATATATCCTGATTGTGTTCCACCGGTAATACTCGTCTGATCGCGACCCGGTATCCAGAGGAGAAAAATGGGTATAACCGGAATCTATATCTGATGTGATCTCACCGAAAATGCTGATCTGCACATTTCGGGCAAGATTTATCCGCGAGTTGCCCAAGAAGGAGCAACTTCCGACTATGGAAACATCGTTCAGGGCTTTGTAGGTATGGTCTTGCTTGAATGTTATGGGCGAATCAATATAAGAGCCCAACGTAACCAGCGGGTACATCGTGAAATTCACAACGCTGGTTTCATAATTCTTTGCAACGTTGATACGGTATCTGAATACAGTCCCCCAGCCATCTTTGCTGCCAATCAGGTTATATGATCCGTAGGGAACTTCTTTGAAGACATAGTTACCTGCCGCGTCTGTCGTTGTAGAAAATACTGGTTCTGCGGCGGTAGGGTCGAAAGCAAGCTTCTGATCCAAGGTCACGCCAATTCCTGGATAAGCCCCGTTGAGCCTGACTAAGGTAGTGTCCAAGCCTGCGGTTTGATACAATGAAATCGTAACACCAGTGAAATCAATCGGATCAAGACCGGAATCGGCTGTGTCGTTCTCCAAAATTACTGAGCCCGAAATGGAACCTGTGTTTGGCTTGGTGCACGATTTACAGCTGGTCAGTCCCAACAAGGCAATCAACACCGTGATCAAAAACAGCCATTTTCTGTTCTTGCCAGTACATTCTGAGCTATAGGTTTTCATATCCACCTCGTAATTAACTGCGAATTGTTTGCTTAGGTGGCAATCATCCCTCTAAGCATTGGTCGAGCCATATAGACCTGCATGGTTCTGACTGGATTCTTGATCACAGTACCGATCCGCCTGCGAGCCAACAATGTTAGTAGCTTCCATGGCTTCTTTGAGATTCGGATTCATCAAAAACATCACCCTGTATAACTTGGAGTTTCCCATGCTCCATGAAACTGTGAGCTACTTGTGATAGTTCCTGATGAACTCCTCCACCTCCGGCAGCCCGCCCTGGAAGACGAGGTAGCCGTTGTATGGTTCGCCGGGGGTGATGTCTCCGGCGATGGGGGTCAGCATCAGTTCGCGCACTTTATCCGGGTTAGTGGACTGTCCCAAAGCCCAGCCCAGTTTGATGTAGGCGACTTCCGGCAACAGGTTTTCGCCCGGAACGATGCCCATGCTCATCAGGTCGCGGCCAGTATCGTAAACGAACATGTGCACAAAGCCCCAGAGGGTCTGCACGGTCATGTAGATATGCACGCCTTTGGCCACGGCGCGCTTGATGGCGGGATAGACGGGTTTGTTGACATGCCCCAGCCCGGTGCCGGCAATCACGATGCCCTTGTAGCCGTTATCGGTGAGGGCATCGATGATGTCCGGATGCATGTTTGGATAGTAATAGACGATGGACACCCGCTCTTCGAAAAAGGGCAGCACTTTTACTTTGTTGTCTGAGCGGCGCTTGTTGTAATCCCTTTTGATGGGGATTACGGCTTCCCTGGTCACGCGGGCAATGGGAACGTCGCCGATGGTGCGGAAGGTGCTGCGGTAGGAGGAGTGCATCTTGCGCACCCGGGTGCCCTGATGCAGTAAGCCGTATTCATCACTGGTGGGACCGAACATGCAGACCATCACCTCAGCTATGTCGGAATGCCCGGCAGTGAAGGCAGCGTGCATCAAATTCAGCGCAGCGTCGGAGGAGGGACGGTCGCTTGAGCGCTGGGAGCCCACCATCACCACGGGAATGGGCAGGTCTTGCAGCATATAGGAAAGCGCCGCCGCTGTGTGGTGCATGGTGTCGGTGCCGTGGCCGATGATGATGCCCTGGGTACCTTTCTCCACCTCCTTGCCTATGGAGACGGCCAGTTTCTTGTACTGTTCCGGACCCATGTTTTCAGAAAAGACGGCGAACAGCTTTTCAGTATCCAGATTGCAGATTTCCGCCAGTTCCGGAACCGCGCCATAGAGTTCGCCGGGCGAGAAAGCCGGAATCACTGCCCCGGTGCGATAATCGAGCCGGGAGGCAATGGTACCGCCAGTGCCGAGCAGCTTCACTTTGGGCAATCCCGGCGTGAAAGGAAACTCTTTTTCTGGAATCTTGTAATGCGCTTCTTTGTAGCCGGTCTCCTGCATGCCCAGAATGGTGTCCACATCGATGCCGACGTTGTATCCGGTGGCGAGTTTGATCACGATGTGGCTGTCGTCGTCATTCTCGCTGCGGGGCAGGATGATACCCTGGAAGGTGCCGCGGGTGGTCTCCACTGTGGTGTCGCCCCAAACTCTGGCTTGAAAGCTTTTCAGCACCTCGAGGGCGCGGCCTTTGTAGCCTTTGAATAAATCAAGCATCTATATATCTGTCCACAAGTTACACGAATTCACACAAATAAGTAATTACAATAAAATGCGTTCATGGGTCAGGCCTGTGACGCCAAAGTTAACTAAAAGCCCCAATTTCAGATGAGAAGCTTTAAGATAATTGAGAATTTGCGCCATATGTTCTTTGTTGATGTGGCTTAATGTCTTCAGCTCAACGATAATGCTCTTGTCAACTTTTTATGTTCGAGATAGAGCAAGCCCTTTGTAGAATACAACATATTCTTTTTCGCGTTCAAAAGGGATATTCCGATGCTTGAACTCAATTGCCAGAGCTTCTTGATAAACTGGTTCCAGAAAACCGCAACCCAAGGTTCTGTGAACTTCCCTACACGCGCCCAATATCTTGTAACACTCATCTTTATAAAGTATGTCCAGCTCCATATCGATCACGCTCAGCTCTTATGTTTATTAACATAAATTCGTGTCAATTCGTGCAATTCGTGGACAATTCTTTTTGGATGGCCAGATATAGCTCAGACAGGGGAATGTTACCCAAAGCCATTTTGCGGAGCCGGCCCATTATCCAGTGCTGGATAGCATCCGGCTTTTTCAGACCGCGCGTTTTTGCACGTGGCCACATGGCTTTGAGTAGCGGAATCTGTTCCAGGATTCCCGCTGCCGGGATTTCCTTGTAGCCAAGAACCTCCAGCACCGATGAAAATTGCATGTTCGGGTGCTCATACAGGACTTTCAGCATCTCGGGCAGGATATCCGGCTGCAGCTTGCGTTTTTTAACAAAGATCAGCAGGTCCTCCACCCTTTGGTGGTCGAAGGGCAGGGGATCGCGGCCTTGCATTCCTTTCAGCAGGTGCGCATAGAGCAGCCCCAAGCGCTTGGGCTCGATACCGTGCCTGGTGGAAAGCTCTTCCAGCACCGGCATCAGGTTGTTGCGCAGCAAATAGGTGTAAGCGTCGGCGGGAATGCCCCAGTCCGCCAGCTGCTGCAGCCTTGTCGAAAGATCCACAGGAAGGCCCTGTCGTGCGGATTCGATCATTTCTTCGTGGACCGGGATCGGCGCGGAATCTGTATCCGGATACATCCTGTCCGCGCCAGGCAGCACACGTTCAAAGAGCGTGATTCCGTCCGGCAGGGATTTGCGGGTCTCGTTGGGCACGCCGACAAATGCAAGCTGGCAACGTTCCTCAATGGTCTCCAGGGCAGTTTTGATATCTTCGTCCGGTGCCCAAAAAAGGAGTTGCGCGTCATTGTCCGATGCTTTCAGTTCGGCGCGGAGTCTGGACCAGTCTTTTGAATCCAGAGAAGCCTGGACTACGGGTTCTTCAGAAATCCGGTTCTCTTTTTTGCCCGAATCACTGCCCGTGCCTCGCCCTAATCCAGCTATCTCTTCAGAGTGGAACATGTTAGGCCGTTCCAGGCAGGCGATCACTTTCAGGCGGTCAGAGATCTCATCTGCGAAACAGCGTCCGGGTTGGTTAAAGAAGCTGAGGATGCCGGCAAAATGGGGCAGATTGACCGCGATCAGCTTCCAGCCAACGCTTCCGGACTTTTTAAGCAGAGGGATGTGGCGCCAGTCGGCCGGGTCCAGAAAAGTATGAGTCAGCTTCCATTTCGCCGGGTCGGCCACCCGTTTCAGCAGTTCCTCGCGGACAAGTAGCAGCGATTTCTGACGGAAAGCCTCGTTGTGCGTGAGTTTAGGGATCCAGGAGATGTGGGCCACACCCTTGATCTCGACCCTGGTGCCGCCCTCAATTGAAACATTCACATCTTCGCGGGCCGCGCCTATCCCGGTGCGCACAAGACCTGAGCTGCGGGCGATAAAGCGGATGTTCTGAGCCGCCTCAGCCGCTTCCCAGGGCGTTTCCATATCCGGATAGGTGACAGTTTCGATCAGCGGCATGCCAAGGCGGTCGGCAAAATAAACCCGGGTATGGCGAAAATCGGACACTTCGCGGCAACTATCTTCCTCCACGGAAAACTGGATCACTTTGATGGTTTTGTTGGAGATGGGAAATTCTCCCTCGATGCCGAGGATGGTAGTGCGCTGAAATCCAGTGGGGATACTGCCGTCAAGATACTGCTTGCGGGTGATGTGGAGTTCGCCTACGATCTTCATTTTCAGCAGCAGGGCGATCTTCATTGCCTGCTTAAGAGCCTGCCGGTTCAGCGGAAAAGGAGGGGTGTCGTCAACTTCGTAGGTGCAGGCGCTGTCGTTGTTGATGCGGTAGATTATCTTTTTCCGCGTCTTGAATTCCATCAGGGCGGTGCCGTCATACTCGCCCAATTCAGACAAAGTGGGCCTCATATGACGCACGATTTCGGCGTCAAAATCATCAAAATCGTGATACTTGCCTGCGGGGCAGCGGCAGAAGAGTTTCTGGGAGGTGTTCAGTTGCTGGTGAACTTCCAGACCGCAACGGAAACCAAGCTTCCGCCAGGTCGCTTGCACGGCGTCCGGAAGGCTGACCCAGCCGGTGTTTGCCCGGCTAAGCAGCCAATTTCGTTGGTGAGGGTTGTCCAATTAAGGTCCCTAATATGTAATGTGAGACGTCACTTTCCAGAGGTGTGCCTTTTTTGTCCAGCATTATTTCACACCCTTAACCAAGGCTGCAAAAAGCCTCAGGAAGCCGTTTTCCGCCAGCTTGAACCTAAGCCGCCAAGTCCCATTGAATTAGGCTCAATGAAAGGCTTGTATGATTTGGAACAAAGCAGATTATCAGGTTTCTCAGACTCTATATGTCTGAATGGGGTTGAACTTCATCACAAGGCTCCTGGAATCCAGGCCGGAAAGGTTTTATAATCGATTGAGACACCAGCCCCCGAGCTGCTCAGAGTATAATGTCTCCACGAACCAACAACTCCTTCATATCCACACTTGCCACCACCAGCTTAACCGACGCCCGCAGCGGCAAATCCTCCTCGCAACACAGCTCCAGCCGTTTTTCCCAGCGGCTGAGCTCCATCAGCCAGCCTTGTTTCACCCGGCGCAGCGGCACCGCATCAAGCGGCTCGCCAAGGTGTTTTTGCTCCAGCCAGCGCAGCAGCCAGTAGCGTTCGCTGCGATGGGCGACAGCCCGTAGCAGTTGCAGGCGTTTTTCGATGCTGAAGATCAGTTCCTCAAGGTCCTGGCGCGAAAAGCATTGCCCATTTCCCGCCAGCAGCGCTGAAAACTGAGCCTGGTTCACTATGTCAGTGAAGCGCCGGATGGGTGAAGTGGCGTGCAGATAAGCCTGGACGCCCACTCCGGGGTGGAATTTTGCCTCGGTGGAGAGATAGGCCTGGATACCGTAATTATCTGTATCATTGTCGTCTTCGGACCACTGGGTAACATTACGGTAGATCAAAGGCAGGCCACTTTGGCAGGCGCGCTCAGCCATCAGGCGGTTGTAGAGGATCATCAGCTCTTCGACTACGAACCGTGACAGGCTGAGATTATCCTCCCGCTGCATTACAACATCACCGCCAATAACCTTTAGATTCCAGCTGTAGCGAGGCTTACGTTCCTCGCTCTCCCCCACCCTGGCGTCGCGAAGTTTGCGGCAGAGTTCCAACAGCGGTGAGCGTTCCTGGCAGCGCAGCATATTGTCAAAGTTTTCATAGCTCAAATTCTTCTTTACCCGCAGCCAGCCGCGACGCCAGGAGCAGTCAACTACTCGTGCCTCACGGTCAAGCTCCACCCGCAGCGAAAGCACCGGCCTAGCCTCGCTTTCAAGCAGGCTGAAAGCACCGCCGGAAAGCTCCACAGGCAGCAGGGGAACGGTTTGAGAGGGCAGATAAAGCGAAGCCACGCGGTCTTGGGCTGCGCGCCAAAGCTCACCATGCAAAGGAATGCAAGCCGCCACGTCGCTGATGTGAATGCCCAAACTCCAGCCGGAAGCGGTTTCCTGCCAGTCGATGGCGTCGTCCAGATCACCGGAGTCCTCCGCGTCGATCGTGAAAGCTTCAAAACCCTCCGGTTCGGTTTGTTCCGGAGTTGCCGCCCCGGAAGCCAGTCCGGATGAGAAAGAAATAGGAATCCCGCTGGCTGCGGCAACTGGATCAGTGTCCGGTGTAATATCGCCCAAAGCCAGGCGCAAAGCGTGGACCGACCTTTCCAGGTTCCGTCCGCCAGCTCGTAGTATTCTGGCCAGGTCTTTCGGCTCTCCGGAGATAAGCAGTGCTCGAGATTCAGCAGCGAGCTGCCTCTCATCCTCAGCTCCAGTCCCAAACTCAGGTGCTTTTTTGTGCTGCATTCCAGATTCTGCAGTTTCTAGCCGTTCCAGAAAGTCAGCCACCGCGTCCAGATACCTTGTGCGGGCCGCCTCCTTCTCTTTTTTTTCCAGAAAAGCCGCGGTCTCTTCCTCGTCGCGTGCTCGCCACACACCTTTTTTCATCAGGTAGAGGTCATCACGCAGGCGAAGATGCTTGAAAAGGGCAAAACGGCAGAAATCGGAAAGGCAGCCGACAGCCTCGGAAGCCTGATCAAAGCTGAAGGGAGCCGGCAAACGGGCAAGTTGGGCCGGAACGCCTTCACTTTCCAGAAAACCCAGGGATTGTTCCATCATATCGATAAAAGTGGAAAGTGTGCGTGTTTCAGCAGGCAGGAAAGTATCCAAGGAAGCCAGCGCGATACGATCGGTTGGAAGCAGATACTCGGCGCCTTCAGTATCCAGAACCCGCAGGCGGTTGCCTTCCGCGGAGCCCACAATGCCCAGGCAGAGCTCGGCCTGATGGTAAAAAAAGACGATGGTACCCGCTGCGTAAGTGGCCATAAAATCCTTTATAAATGGCGCCCCAAGGATGATTCGAACATCCGACCAACGGTTTAGGAAACCGCTGCTCTATCCCCTGAGCTACTGGGGCGCGAATTCAGAGGTTAAATTTCAGGGAGGCCTGATTTTGTCAAGTTTTGCATTGACAAAAGCCCGGCCTCTGCGGAAAAGGGTTTTCAGATTTATCGCGATTGAGGACTTAGCATGAAATTAGCTGTTGTTGGCGCCACCGGAGAAGTGGGCCGCATGATGGTCACCTGTCTGGAGGAATTCGCCGTGCCGGTGGAATCCCTCACCTTGTTCGCCTCCGCTCGTTCTGCCGGAAGCACTCTCTACTACGCCGATACGGCTCTCTCTGTGCGTGAACTCACTTCAGCCATAATGCGCGAACCCTTTGATTACGTTCTCTTTTCCGCCGGAGCAGGTGTAGCCCGCGAATTCGCTCCCCTGGCGGCGGCAAGCGGTGCCGTGGTGATCGACAACTCCTCCGGGTTTCGCCAGGAAAAGGATGTCCCGCTGGTGGTGCCGGAAATCAACGGAAATCTTTTGAAAGGGTATCAGGGCATCGTGGCCAATCCAAACTGCACCACCATCCAGATGGTGCTGCCTCTGGCGGTGCTGGACCGGCTCTTCGGATTGCGCAAAGTTGTCGTTAGCACCTACCAGTCCGTATCCGGAAGCGGCCACAAGGGCGTTGCCACCCTCGAGTCACAGCGCGCCGGTGGATCAGAAAACGGCATCTACCCTAACCTCATCGACCTCAACGTGATCCCCCAGGTCGGCTCTTTTGCCGACAATGGCTACTCCCAGGAAGAGGAAAAGATCCATTTTGAAACCCGCAAGATACTAAACAACTGGAACCTGGAAGTCAGCGCCACCACCGTTCGCGTACCCGTGATCTATGGTCACTGCGAAAGCATCTACGCGGAATTCGCTTCTGAGGTCGATCTCTCCTTGGCCGCCAGGGAACTGGAAAAAGCAGAGTCCATCGCCTTTGAAGAAAACACCTATGTCACCCCGCGCGATCTGGGTAACTCTAACGACAGCCACATCTGCCGTCTGCGCCGCGGAACCGGCCCAAACTCCCTCTGCTTTTGGAATGTGGGGCACAACGTCCGTCTCGGTGCCGCCGCCAACGCCGTGCGCATCTTGCTCAAACACGCCCAACTGGCAGGCAGGATATGAGCTTCAACCTTGCCGCCATCCGCCGCGAACTGCACCGGACTCCAGAACTGGCTTTCCGGGAAGAAAAGACCAAACTCTTGATCCTGTCTTGGTTGAGGCAGATTTCTGGCATCAAAATCCACGAATTTTCAACCAATAACGGCATTCTGGTGGAATACAGCCACGGCGAAGGCCCTTACAGGCTGTTTCGCGCGGACATGGATGCCCTGCCGGTCTCTGAAAGCACCGGCTGCCCGTTTTCCTCCCAAAACCCCGGACTGATGCATGCCTGCGGCCACGATGTCCACATGACGGTGCTGCTGGGCCTGATCGAGCGGATGGCTGAACAAAACGTCCGGCGCAATCTGCTCTTTCTCTTTCAGCCGGCTGAAGAGGGTGAAGGCGGCGCGCAGAGCGTGATCGCCGAGGGCCTGATCCAGCGGTACAACGTGGAGGCCGCCTTCGCGCTGCACGTTGCCAGCGGATTGCCGGTGGGAACGGTCTCCAGCCGCCCCGGCGTATTCTTCGGCGTGCCCCAGGAATTCGATGTTCAGTTCTTTGGCAAAACCGCCCACGCTGCCTTTCCCGAAAAAGGGATCAACGCCCTGGACACCGGCCGCAACTTCCTGAGCCTGATGGAGAGAGACGTCTCCGACCTGGCCAAACAGCACCGGGTGATCTTCCATGTGGGAAAAGTTTCGGCCGGAACAATTCGCAACGTGGTGCCGAACCATTGTAAACTGGAGGGCACACATCGCAGCCTGGACAAGGAAGTGAGCCTGCGAATAAACGAACTCATCAGCAACAACGCTTCCCTGGCCACAAAGATGTATGGCGCTGAGTATCGGGTTGATTTTCTGGTCACTTACGATCCTGTGGTCAACTCCGCCGATTTGGTGGAAGAGTTGAAACAGGCCTGCGCGGAAACCGGAACGAAGTTCCAGGAAGCTGAGACGTCGCTCACCGGCGAGGATTTCGGTTTCTTCACCAGCCTCTACCCCGGCTTGCTCTTCTGGCTGGGCTCCGGATGTGCGGAACCTTTGCATTCCGACAAGTTTTTACCCGACGAAGCCTGCCTCGCCACCGGCGTTGATATTTTTGCCGCTTTAGCCCACCGCTAAAACATTTGGCTTTCTATCAATCCAAGTTGGTAATCCACCAGACTTGAAAGGGAGCCATAACTGTTTACCCACAGTGATGTCCTGCCTGTCTCACCCTTAGCGCCCGATTCCATCCCTCTCTCATGCCTCCCGCATAATTCTCGCATCAAATGCGGGTATCATGCGGGAGACGAATCCGGAATCCTATAGAAGGCCTTAACGGCCAGTAAGCTTCGCTAGGATAAACGCTGGCATCGGGCGCAGCATCGACGTCAGTAAAGGAAGAGCGCTTCTACGTATTCTCCTGTCGTCCATGCTCACTGCGTTCGCTGTACGCCAGGCTCCCGGTTTGAAAAAGAGCCTGAAATCATTGTCGTTTTACGCAGATCCAGGCTCGTGGTTCACATTGTGATAACTCACCTCAGCAGCGCGATCTTACCCGTCCTCCGGTTGCCTTTGGCGTCGCTAACCACCACGAAATATATGCCGTTCGCGCAGGCTTTGCCTTCGGCGTTGGCACCGTTCCACTCAAAGCGGGCGAATTTGTTTTCCTCCAGGATGCGCACCAGGGTTCCGGCGGAATCAAAGATACGGCACTGGTTGAGGCCGCGGGGCATGGTTTCCGTGGGATCGTTGCGTATGATCACAGAGCCGCGCTCGGCGGGACGGAAGGGATTGGGATAGATCACCAGGTTTTCCAGCCTGACTTCCGGTTTCTCGGAATAGCCGATTTTGAGGGTGTTCAGGCCGTCCGGGGTGCCGATCAGCAGGATTCCTTCCACGGGGTTGTAGCCGAGGGCTGTGATGTAGTTCGAAAGCAGGGGCGAGTTTTTCTGGAAATAATTGGTGAAGCGTTCCGTTTCCGGATCGTACATGCTGATGCCGTGCTCGAGGCTGCCGATCCAGACGCGGTTGAAGGGATCAAGGTAAATGGCGGTGGGAGTGGTGCGCACCGAGCCATAAAGCCTTTCCTCATCGACGTAGTAGAGGATTTCGTTTTCCCAGGCGCGGCTCTTTTTATTGAATTTGAAACGTTTGATCGAGGTGTCCCATTTATACCAGTCTTCCTCGTCCCACATGAACAGGCCTGAGCTGGCCGCGATCCAGTGCTGGATGCCCTCGTAAGGGCTGTTAACGCTTACAATGCCGTAAACTTCGCAATTGTTTAAATCCGGCGGATCGGGGATAAGCCAGTGCGGGCCATCGGTCTCGGGGATGGAATCATGGTTCCAGATCACCAGCCCCCGGTCGTTGTAGGTGCCGATAAAGTATTGGCTGCCACTATGATAGCAGTAGATGGAGCGTTGATGGGCGCTGTTCGGGATGATAAACTCGGCGATGAGGTTGTCATCCGGGTCCAGCACGCTGAAGCCGTCGTTATAGCAAGCCACGAACATGTTGCCGTGCCGGTCCTGGGATATATGCAGGTCCGTGTTGCCAAGCAGGCGCGCCGAACCGGGGATGGCACCGCCGTAACTGCCGAGTTCCGGGTCCCAAATATGGATTCCGTCGCGGTCCAGAAATTTCCAGGTTCCGCTTGCCTCGTCAAAGATGGAAACGCCGTATCTCCAACCTTCAGGGCTGGTGTCGTTCACGTCGTAGGTGCCAAACCATTTGCGGTTGTGGCTGTCCACAGCGCAGCAATAGATGTTGTCCGTGTGGATGGGACTGTTGGAAATGTTGAATGTTTGCCAGACGCCATCCTGATATTTGCTGGCGCCCAGGGTGCTTTTACGGATGGGTGTGGCGCTTAACCCGCCACTGCAGAACCAGGCGGCATGGTTGGCGTCGGTGGCGATGTTGGTGATTTTGGGAAAACCGATGGAATTGGGCAGGGTCTGATGCCAGGCAAGAGATTCGGGGAAAACGCCTTCCCGCTGCGAAAAAACGCCATTCCCCCAGCTGCAGAGATAGACCATGTCTTCGTAGGTGACTATCCTGCAGATGCTTTTGGTGCCCAAATAATTCTGTGCTTCAGTCCAGTGGTGCACGCCGCCGTTGCTGTCGATCCGGGTGAGCAGGACCTCGGTGTTTCTGGAGTAGCTGAGGAAATCCTCGTTCCAACTGCCATAGGACACCCACAGGGCACCCCGGCCGTCCAAAGCGGCGCTGGATATCTGTTCCAGGATCAATCCATCAGAATTGCTGTAGGTTTTCCAGGTGCCTGTCCAGGGGTCATCGGACCGCGTGTAAACTGCCAATTGGCCTGCCACGGTGAGATGTCCCGGCCGAACGGACAGTTTGCCCCTGATGCTGCCGCCGCCTGGATAATCGCCAAAACTGTGCCAGGCGGAATCCACGTCCAGGGAATCCAGATGCACGAAATTCAACCCATCCGCGCTGCTGATGTAGAGATAGTTGGTGGAGCCCAACTCCATGGCCTCGATGGAGTTGGATAGTAAGCCCGGCGTGGTTTGCGTGGTGTATTGGTGCAGCATCAGGGGAAAATTCACACCTTCCAGATAGTAATAGGAAGCCAGGCCGGCTTTGGTGGCCACCAGGATGTTGGCGCCGTGTTCCACGATCTTAACCACGTTGTTGGAAAGCAGGCCCAGAGAGGTGTTCAGTTGTTGGACGCCTTGGGGCATGATGATCGTGATGCCGCTGGCGGCGGTTCCCAGCCAGAGGCTCTGGTTAAAGGCAATGTATTCCAGGGTGCGCACGTCATTGGAGGCCAGTCCGTCCGCGGTGGTTAGGATTTCCTGCCCCGCGGGGATTTCTCCGTTCCCACCCCAGGAATGGACTACGCCGCCCCAGGTGGCAAAATAGGTGTCATATTCATATAACGGAACAAAATCGTAAACATGGCTGAGGTTGGTGATGGTTTGCCAGTTGGTGGCACTCAACGTCAGGCAAAGAGGCGCGAGCAGCGCAAGTAAAAGGATTCGTTTCATTTTTTTCTCCCATGCCGCATAAGGACGTAGGCCAAGATCACACCCAATACCAGCAAACCGAACAGTACCGAGAAGAGGATGCGCTTGGTGGAAAAGGAAAAGCCGATGGCGATGAGGCCAAAGAGCAGGGTGACAACATAAGCGGTGAGCGCGATGGCTTTTTGGGAAAGGCCCAGCCCCAGCATGGCATGATGCAGGTGGGCTTTGTCGGCTATGAAAATGTTGCCCAGGCGCAGACGGCGGAAAACAGCCAAGGCGGTGTCGATCAGAGGTATCGCCAGCACAGACAGCGGGATGATCAGCGTCATTGAGGTGATGCCTTTGTATTGCTGGGTCCCGGCGGTGGATATAGCGGCGATCACGAGGCCGTTGAACAGCGAGCCGGTATCGCCCAGAAAGATCTTGGCGGGATGGAAATTGAAGCGCAGGAAAGCCAGGTTTCCCGCCAGCAGAAAGGCTGAGAGCGCTGTGACCAAAAGGTTGTGTTCCTTCACGCCCACGCTCAGCAGCACAGCGCAAACGATCACGCAAATACCGCTGGCCAGGCCGTCGATGCCATCAATGAGGTTCACAGCGTTCATCACCACCAGATACCAGAGCAGGGTGACGGGGAAAGAAGCCCAGTATAAAACGATTTCCGCGCCAAAAGGATTGGTAAGAGAAACCACGCGGAAGCCAATGGCGTACATCACCACGCCGATCATCGTCTGGAATAATAGTTTCAGTCCGGCGCGGCTGTCGTGGTGGTCGTCCATAACGCCCAGAATCAGCGCTATCGCCTCCACCCCAGCCAGTTGCAGCATCATCCTGCCTGAGAGGTCCGGCAGCAAGGTCAATCCCAACACCAACTGCGCCAACATCATGGGCAGGGCAAAAGACAGCCCCCCTGCCTCGGGGATGGCCTGGGTGTGGATCTTGCGTTCGTTGGGCAGGGCAAGGATGCCGAAACGCTTGGAGAGCCTGATGTTTAGCGGCACCAGCAGATGCGTGAGCAGAAAAATCCCCAGGCTGAGAAAGACGGTGAGCAGCGTCATTTCCTGACCCCCGCGCCTTCCCGGTAAAGCTTCAGATAGCCGGCCACCATCTTTTCGTAAGAGCATATCCCGCTGATGGTTTGGGCCGCCGTTCGCCCTTTCTGGAAGGCATCGGCGCGGTCGCGGGAAACTTCCACAAGGCAGTTGATCAAAGCGGTCTGGTCATCCAGCGGGACCAGCCAGCCGCAATCCGGGCCAACCAATTCGCGGATGGAGGGAATATCCGAACCCAGGATGGGCAGGCCCGCGTGCATGGCTTCGATGATGCTGAAAGGCTGTGCCTCCCATCTGGAATAGAGAAGGAAGGCATCGAAAAGGGGCAGCCATTTGCCGATGTCTGCTTCCCAACCGGGAAGCAGAACCCGCGAATTGAGACCGTGCGAGCTCACAATCTGGCGGCAAAGCTGCAGGTATTCGCCATCGCCCAGCAGGATGAAGCGCAGACCGGGTTCCCGGGCGCAGGCCTGGCAAGCGGCCCCGGTGATGTTCACCACGTTCTTCTGGGTGGTGAAACGGAGGGTGGAGCCGATCACGAAATCCTGTTTGTCGGGATCAAACTTCCGGTCGGCGGCGACCTGGGCCAGTTTTTCCGCCTGGACGGGTGGCAGGGCGTTGTTGATTGTAAGGGCCTTCTCTTCAGGCAAAAGTCCCAGCGACAGGCAGTTTTCGCGGTCGGAGTGATTCACGAAAACCACTTTGTGCCCCAGCGAATTACCCACTTTTTCCAGTTGCCGGAAAAAGTATTGCTGGAAGGCGGGTTGGTTCTCCTGAAAGGCAGTGCCGTGTTCGGTGTGCAGGATTAGCGGGACATGGCAGAGTCTGGCCGCCAAACGTCCCAGCAGACCTGGTTTGGAGGCATTGGTGTGCACGATGTCGAAGCGGTGGCGACCCAGCAGAAGCAGCAATTCCGCCAGGGCGGTGGCGTCCAGAGGCGAGATGGGATGCCGCAGGAAGCGCAATGGAATGTGTTTGTAGCCCCTTTGGCGCACGGCATCGACCAGATCCCCGCCGGGGGCGCTTGCCACGTAAATCTCAAATTCGTCACGTGGCAAGCCGTCCAGAAGGTGCAGGCTGAAATTCTGAACACCTGAGAGCAGCGGCAGCAATTGCAGATGGAGCAGTTTGGTCACGGTTCCCGGTTCAGCCTAATAACCGCGATCGCCTCAGCCGGAACGCCGGTGAAGTAAACCATATTTCCTTCCACCCGGGCCGGCAGGCCGTCCACTTCGCGGATTTTGTCCTCGTTCAGCACCTGCAGGGCAAAATGTTCCATTTCATCCGGGAAATAGATGCTGATTTCATAATCGCTCTCTTCGATGGTCACCCGGTTGCGTTTGTCCCACCAGGCGGTGAGTTCTGCCGGAGTTGGGACCCAAACGCGGCCGGCCTTGAGAAGTGCCAGCGCGTAGGCGTAAAGCTTTTTCACATAGGGGATGTCGGCATAGGAGGCGAGGCTCAGGTCGAGGCCAAAAACGCCGCGGGTGCGGAGGGCGGCCTGGAAATACTTTTTAAGCAGATGCTTGGCCTGCTCGAGCTGCAGGGTTTTGTAGCGCCCCACGCGCAGATGGGCGTCGTGATAGACGGTGGGAAGCTCCCACCAGTTGGTTTTGAGGCCGCCGATCCAGGGCTGGTAAGGAACGCTGATCCCGCTCACGAAGCCAGGAGTGTCCCTGCGGGCAGTGCTTTGGCTGTGGGAGGGGCCCAGTTTGTTGTGCAGATCGCGCATGACGTCGCTGGAGCGGTAATGGAGCTGGCGGATGCCGATCTGGTCCTTGCGCAGTTGGTGCAGCATGATCTGCTTGCGGGAAACGAATTCGTCGCGGGTGGGTTTGTCCGGAGCGAGCAGCAAGCCGACGTCATGTCCTGTGCGGGTAAGCTGCTGAATCTCTTCCTGGAGGTCGGCGTCATCCAGGTTGTAATTGATGTATTCGTTCTTTTCCGGGGCTATGTAGAATACGCTGCGGAACCCGGCATCCTCCTCCAACTGGCGGTATTCCGCGAAATTCCAGTAGAGTTCCACATTGGTGAAGAGAAAGCGGAATTTGCTGCCGATGCTGTGCAAAAGCTGGCGCCAACTGAGGGAAAAAAGCATCGCGAGGTCGCTGCCCACGGAGAGGAACAATTCCGAGTAGTTCCATTTCTGCAGGTCGTCAACGCTGTGCGAAAGCAGGGCCGCGCCTTCCTGGGCTTGCGGCCAGTATTGCTTTTGAACAATGTGGATGCCCTTGGCGCGGGTGTGTTCCTTGATCATGCTGTCGATCAGCCAGAGCAGGTTGTCCACGTAGGGTGTGTCGCGATGGGGATTGAACTGGCTGGCCTCATCCGGAAAGCAGCCATCCGCGTCTCGGGTGGGATCGATCTGCGCTTCCAGGCCGGCCAGATGGAAGAAAAGGTTGCCCACAAGGTCGAAATTGATTTTGCCGGCGTGGACTTCGCTTTCCGAATAGTTTTCAGCGGGATAGGAAAAGCTGCGGGCACTGATCACCGGGGTCTGCGAGAGCAGCTTGATGGTTTTCAGGCTGCGGCGGAGTTTTTCCGGATTCATGTTTTTGGGATCGAAGAGGTCGGGCTCGCTCTGGATGAAGATGGTGATGAAATGGCGCGCTATCCCCTTCAGTTCTTCCACCGTGGGATCGGTGTAACCGTAGATGAAGAGGATGTCGTTGTCCTTCAGCTGGCCCGTGTCCGAAATGAAGCAATATCCGTATCCCAGGGTCTGAAATATGAAGCTGAAGGCGTACTTTATCTCGTGCTGATACCTCGCCAGCTTGTAATCTATGAAGATCGAGATCATGCGTAGCTTACCGCCAATTTCTTTTTAAAGCCAGAGATTCCTTTTTTTACTATGTGTCAAGCAAAATCGTCCGTTGCCACTTTTTTCGCATGAACTTGCCTCAGTTTTGTGCGCTTTGGCCACCACACTTGAAGCTGCTGATTTGTGGAATCAGGACGCAGGTTGAAAGGCAAAGACAGCAAAAAGGAAGGAACCGCATTCCTCGTTAGCCCCCGATACCAAGTTCCTAGTCTGCCTCCCGCATGATCCCCACATGAGATGCAGCCATCTTGAGGGAGGTTTGGGGTAGGCGAACAATAATCCCCTAAGAAAAACCCCGGCACCTGCCGGGGTTTTGATTCTTGTCCGCCGCCACGATTGGCAAAGACGGGATAACGTTTGCTTATTTGATCATCAGCATCTTGCGGGTGGAAACATAGTCTCCAGCCTCAAGCCGGTAGAAATAAACGCCTGAGGAAACGCTGCGGCCGGAGGAATCCAGTCCGTTCCAGATGACCCGGTGCTGTCCGGAGGCCATGTCTCCGTCCACAAGTTCCTTCACCAGCTGGCCTTTGACGTTGTACACGCTGAGTCTGGCTTTGCCCGGCCGCGCGAGGTCGAAGGAGATGGTGGTGCTGGGATTGAAGGGATTGGGGTAGTTGGAATTGAGGCGCGTAACCAGTTGCGGCGCGTTTTCGTCGCTGTTTTCCACCACATAGGGAAACTCGAAGGCAAGGGTGTCTGAGGGGCAGCCTTCAATGTTGAGGTAAACCGCGATGATCAGATACGCGTAATCTCCATCCAACGAGATCACGTCGGTGTAGCCAAGCCCGGTGGTTTGCTGGATCAGCTCGAAAGGACCGGTGTTGAACTTTTTGTACACGCGGTAATTCATCACCGGCAGAACGGGGTCTATGGGCGGTTCCCAGCTTAGCACAACTTCACCGGTGAGGTTGTCAACGTCGAAGGCGGCATTGGCTGGCTGGGGCAGGTTGATGAGGGTGAAATCGACTTGGTGCACCGGATCAGCGGGAGTGATCATAATGTTGTCGGCGCTCGCGGTTTGGTGGTAAGGCAAAGTGGCGTTCACGTCGAAAGTGCCGTTGGGCAGATACAGCCTGTAGGAACCGTCGGCAGCCGGATGGGTGGCAAAATGGTTGTTTGCCATCACCAGAGCTTCCGGGGCAGGGGTTGCCGAAGCGGGGATCACAGTGCCGTGCAGGTATCCCGTCTTCTGGTTCACGCCGCTGAGCTCGAAATCGTCTATGAACCAGCCGATGCTGCTTGTGCCGCCGTCGGAGCCCATGCGGAAACGGAAGCGGACCTGCTGACCGGCATACTGGCTGAGATCGAAAACAATCTGCTGCCAATTGGCTGCTGTTCCGGAAAAACCGGGTTCACCACCCAAGCCGGAAAGGCTCGTGTGCGTGTAACCGTTCAGCGGGGTGATCAAGTTCCAGGTCAGGCCATCGTTTGTGGAAATGCCAACGTTGCCGCCGTCATAGTAGTTCTCGAAACTGTAATAATGCTGCAAAGTGAGGGTCGCGCCATCATCCAGGGCATAGAGGGGCGTTACCAGAACGTAGTTCACCAGATCAGGATAGTTGCCGCTGAGTCCTGTTGACCACAGTTTGGTTCCGGAATACGGGGTTATCTGGGATGGGGTGCCCCAGGCCCAGCCTGTTTCGGAAATGAAACCGCCGGTGTTGGTCTCAAAATCGTTGAAGATGTTGGGCATGTTGTAGGGAACCATCAGATTCGAGTTAAGCGGTAAGCCATTCGAAATGGAGACATTGAACTGGAAGAGGATGTATTGCCCAAGTGAGGCAGTGTTCACAAACTGCAGCTCAAACACGAACTGCATCACGGCATTGGGCTCGATGAGCGGCAGGAAGATGATCGGATCGGCAATGACCACATCAGAACTGGATGTGGACAGCGTGGCCTGAATATCCCTGGATTGAACGGCCGCGTTGTTGTTGACGTTTACCACCAGTTTAACCGTTTCCAGCGGATCGATGATGCCGTTGAAATTGGTGTCGGCATCGTTGATCAGGAAGGATTCGAAAACCATCACGGAGGCGTCCACCCGCAGGCTGAAATTCCTCTCCCAAACTACTTCCCCACAGCTAACGGCAAGCGTGAAATTGACCACCGTGGCGTTGGGGCAATCCGGCGAAACCGTGAACACGAAAGGAGCTCGGTTGACCCCGAAGCCATCGCCAACGAGGGGGAAATATTCCGCCGCGGCGTGTGTGATGATTACGTGTTCGCAGGTGGTGGACAGGGTTGCCACCACATCTTCCGCTGTGAGGCTGCCGATGTTTTGCAGCTGCACACCCAGTCTGACGGTTTCGCCAGGCTCGCAGATACCGTTGCCGTTATCGTCGTCAACAAAGGTCTGGCTCAGCAGCAGATGCGGTTCGTAGTGATAGATGGGGACGTTCGTGATGTAGATGGCACGCCCGTTGCCCAAAGGGGACGCGGCTGTGGGATAGTTGTTCCCAAAGGAGTATTCCAGGCCAACCATGCCGGTGTGGTCTTCGATGCCGATGGTGCAATAGCAGCCGTGGCGGCCGGTGTTGGTGGAGGAATCCACGTTGTTGAAAGTGTGATACTGAATCTTGATGGGGCCGTCGCCCAAAGCAGTGGCATACACGCTTTGGTCGTAAAGGATCACCTGGAATGTTTCCACGCTGTTGCCGTTGGCCCCGTTTTTCATATTGTACCATTCGATCACGAAGTAGCGTTCGTCATGGTTGTACCAGGTATAGACCCCTCCCCCGGCGTGTGTGGCCAGGTCATCCCAGAATGGCGCAATCATGGGGTTGGGCCCCATGGCGCCGGGCAGGCGGTAGTTTCTGAATTCGGCATTCTCGGTTACGCCCATGGCAATGAAACCGTTGGAACAAACCGTTATCTGATCATACACGATGCCGTAAAACTGGAAGGGGAAAGGCAAATTCACCACCTCAAGGGCGTCGGCGCCAACCTGGTCTCCTTCGTCTCCGCTGGCGTAAGCGTCGGAAATTGCCAGAAGGGTGCCCACGCCACCCTCAGCAGGAGCGATGCCGATCCAATCGTACACGGGACAGTTTTCGTAAGTAATGTCCGTATCGTCATAGATCACATAGCCGTAGGAATCCGGCCCCAAAGGATCATGCACATCGACTTCTCCGACTGTAAGGGTGAAATCCAGCCACTGCTCAAAGCCGGCGTCGTTGTAAAGTTTCAACCGCATCGGGATCAGCATGCCCGGCAGCAGCATGGGCCGGCCGTAGATCTCGAACATATCTGTGGAGGGCGTAACCTGCACGTTTTGAATCAGGTCACCATACCAGGCGGTGTTATCGGTAACCGACAAAAGATCGTTGAGGCTGAAGAGCTTGCCCCAGATGTCGGTTACGCCTGTGGCTGTGGTGTTGCTTACAGTTACCGTGAAGCCCGCCGTCTCGCCTGGATCGAGAACCTGGTTGCCGCCATTGGTAACCAGGCTGGTGTTGTACATTATCCGGGCATTGTGGATGGGTATGAATTCCGAAATGTCATAGCTTTGGTTTTGGGAATCCGTAAGCAGCACGTGGATCCGGATCATGGCGCCGTCGGGGGCTCCCGGCGCGATCTGCAGAACCACGGGACTGGCGTTGAAGCCAAGCCCGCTGCCCGCGATCTCGCCATAGGTAACCAGCGAATCTACAAATGTTACCCAGGGACTGTTGGTGTGGACCTGCCCGCTTAGCCCTGAGATGGGGTTGGCGGAGGTGTTGGTAAGCCCAAAGAGGATCTCCAGTGTTTCACCGCCGTGGGCCAAACCGTCGTTGTTGCCAGAGGAAGCGCCGCTATTGTCATCGTCTATCACAATGCTGGCCGGCACCAGGGTGCCGCTGTTGTCCACGGTCAGAGTCTGCTGCAGGGGCTTGAAATCGTGCTTGGAAACGGTGAGCACACAATTGTTGGGGGTCATCGACTGCGGCAGGGTAAGGATAATGTTGCCCTCTGTGTCCGTATAGCCTCTGCTGATGATCGAGCTATTCTGGGTAAGGGTTACGGCTGCTCCCTCCACCGGAAGGTTGGTTCCGTCCAGCACATTCACATCCATCAGGCTGAGGCCCAGGGGAATGCTGGGAATGACCGTAACGTTGAAGTGACCTGGGATGCCGGTCCATGTTTCCATAGTGGGGTCACCCATCAGATTGCACCAGTGGGTGAAATTGGTCACGTTGCTCGGAGAAGCCACCCCGTAAGTTTGTGACATATAGAGTTTACCATTCAGCAGGGCTTCGCCGATTGTGCGCATCCCGTATTGGAAGATACCGCCGAAAATCCCTCCGTGCAGCACATTGTTAAAGTTGGTATGGGTGCTGGAGGTGCTCATCCCGATTCCGGTTACGGCGCCTTTGGGAACGGCCGGAGTGCCGTAACGGATAAACTGTTCCATTTCGGAAGTGCCGTTCCAATAGTTGTTCGAGCCGCAGGTGATGTTGATCGCGTGTAGCAGCCGGTAGGCGTTGAAAAGTGCCGATTCAGCGGGCGGTGAGAAGTCGATGTACCCGCGGTAGCTGTAAAAACCAACGCCCTGGTTGATGGCAGCGTTGATTTCGGAGGTTGAGGGTGAGCCGTTGTAGATTTCAGTGAAAGTGTAGTCCGGGTTAACAAACAGCGCTCTTTCCTTGATGTATTTGCTGATGTACATGGTGGATATGCCGGAGGGGGCGTTGTCCCCCACCAATAGCATCCGGTTCAGCCAGTCCGCCGTGTTCAGGTTGACGTCGCGCTCATAAAGGTAAATCTTGGCCAGCAGGTTATGCAGTTGGGAGAGGTTTTCCACCGAGATGCGGCCGATAAAGCAGTCGCCGAGGATGTCGTTGCCAGCCAGATGGGTGTAGGGATAATCCCCGCCGCCATTGCTGACCATGTAAGCCGGGATGGTATAGCTGCCGGAGGTATCGCCCAGCAGGATCACAAAGTCAGGCCTGGTGGCGGGGTTGTTGTAAGCGTTCTGAATGTAGTTCTTGATGGTGGTGGTGGTGGTGCCGGCCTCGTTGGATGCCGTGCTGGCTACATCGACGTCCGCGCCCTTCTGCTTCTTCCAGAGCACATACTCGTTCAGGGCCGTAACGAAGGCCGGGTCGGAGTTGTTGCCGTAGATAATCAGATAACGGGGCGGAACATTGCTGTACATAAGGTTTCGGTAATCGTCAAAGTTGAGGATCATCGATTCATAGATCTTGGCAAAGGATGGTGAAACCGAGGTCAGCTCGCCTTCCAGTTCATTGAGCCCCGGGGCGTTGGTATAACTGATCCGCAGATCGATCTGCTGGTTCACGGTCAGGGTCTTGGTTTGGGGATCGTAGCTGAAGGGATTCACCACCACATTCACAAGGCGGAAATCGCGCAGGATCATGGGATCGCTCCACTGCACGGTGCTGGTGGGATAAGAGGAACCCCCGGTGTAGAAGGCGGAATCGATCACAAAGGATTTGGGAGCTTCCTCATTCAAGCCCTGCTGCACCGGATACGCCAGAAACTGCTGTATCTGGCTCTGCTCCTGGCTTAGAACTCTAACTTCAACTCCGCCACGGCGGGGAATGGCCAGGTTCATGCTGAGTGTGGGCAATTCGGGCAGGCCGTCTTCCAGGGTGCTTCCGGAACCGGGAAGCCTGATCCGCTGGTAGTTCACGCCGCCGCCCTCAGTTTGTTCAATTTCAAACTCGGGCAAAGTGAACCGGATATCGGTATGGGTCGCGGCTTTATCCATTATGGCAAAGGCCTGGCCGGATTGTATGGGGGTCTGGTCGCTGGCTGCGGCAAACGCGAAGCTCACGGCAAGCCCTGCCAGCAGCAGGAGCAGGAAGTGTTTCATTAACTTACCTCATTAGGTGTGAATATGGTTTGCCTATGGATCAAGCAATATGTGTTCCAAAGCCTTAGAGATTGTAATACAGCAGCATTTCATGGGGATGAACCCTGCTCATAACCGCATGGTGTTCAGCCATTTTATGCTTGATGTGCGATTCGATCAGCTCTTCGTTGAAAACGTTGCCTTGCAGCAGGAAGTCGTGGTCCTTTTCCAGGCTTTCCATGGCCTCGGCCAGATTCGCGGGGATGGGGAGCAGTTTCGCTTTCTGCTTTTCGCTCCAGGCAAATACGTTGTCGTCGTAGGGCCCCAGTTTGTGCTTGGCGGGGTCGATCTTGTTGATGATGCCGTCCAGGCCCGCCAGCAGCAGGGCGCTCATGGCGAAGTAAGGGTTGCAGGTGGCGTCGCCGGTGCGAAATTCGAAACGCTTGGTATCCGGTGTGTTGGTATATTTGGGAATGCGGATGGCCGCGCTGCGGTTGGCCAGGCCGTAGAAGAGCTTCACCGGCGCTTCAAAGCCAGGCAGCAAGCGCTTGAAGCTGTTGGTGCTGGGATTGGTGAAGGCCACCAGCGCGCGCCCGTGCTTCAGGATGCCGCCGATGAACCAGATCGCTTCATCGGAGAGGTCCGCGTAGCCGCCTTTTTTGTAGAATATGTTCTTGCCGTTCTTGTGCAGCATCATGTGAAAGTGCATGCCGTTTCCGGCCTGGTTGTAAACGGGCTTGGGCATAAAGGTTGCCGTGAGGCCGTATTCCAGAGCGGTGCGGCGGATGATGTCCTTCATCACCATGGTGTCGTCGCAGATCTTGGGGAATTCCAGCAGTTCGGTCTCGATTTCCTGCTGAGAGCTAAGCCCCACCTCGTGGTGGTGGTAGCGCACCTTGATCCCCTGCTCCTCCATGCGGTCCACCATTTCCTGGCGGATTTCGTAGTAGCGGTCGAAAGGCGTATCCATGTGATAGCCTTTGCGTCCTTGCTGGGCCACTGCGTCATCGTCTTCAAAGTCGAAGGGCAGGGCGTCCTTGCATTCCGCGGAGGTTACGGTGTAGCCGCTGGAAAATTCGTCGCTGTTGTATTCCACGGTGTCGAAAAGGTGGAATTCCAGCTCCGGAATCCAAGTGCTGTGGTCCGCGATGCCGGTGGATTTCAGGTATTCATGCGCCCTCAGGGCTACGCTGCGGGGGTCCTTTTTCACGCCGATGCGGGTTTCAGCGTCGCAGATTGAGCAGATGAAGCGCAGGGTGGGGGTCTCGAAGAAAGGATCGATGTGCGCTGTGTCCGTATCCGGCATCAGCACCATGTCTCCCGATTCCACGGAGGTCATTCCCGGGATGGAGGAGCCATCGAAGGGCACTCCGAGCCGCAAAACCTCATCCAGCCCGCGGGCCGGAAAGGTGATGTGATACCAGCGTCCGTCCAGGCCGGTGTATTTCAGGTCGATGGCTTTGATGCCGTGCTTTTTGATGAGTTCGAGGATTTTGGTCTTTTCCATGTTTGTGTTCCTTATGTATGTATTTTAATAATCAGACAACGCCCAGCAGGCCCATCACCAGGTTGATGGGGGGCAGGATTAGCCTTCCGATGATGTTCAGCCCCAAAAGCTGGGATACTATCAGGATGCCGAAAAGCACGTACATGCCTGTCCTTTCCTGGGCCATCCAGCGCCAGTAGGAGTCGTCGGGCAGCAACATGCCCAAAACCTTGCTCCCGTCAAGCGGAGGGATGGGGATGAGGTTGAAAAAAGCCAGCAGCAGGTTGAAAAACACCACCATCTGAAAGATATGGGAAAGCAACTGGTTGCCGGGGCTCAGATGGTAAAGCAGGGCGAAAACTATCGCGATAAGGATGTTTGAAACAGGTCCTGCCATCGCCGAAAGCCCAATCCCCTGTTTCATGTTTCTGTAGTTGTAAGGGTTCAGCGGCACGGGCTTGGCGTAGCCCCAGATCACGCCGACAGTGTAATACATTATCAGGGGAAGGATTACAGTGCCGAACCAATCGATATGCTTGAAGGGATTCAGGCTCAGCCGGCCGGCCCGTTTGGCCGTGTCGTCGCCCAGCCAGTAGGATACCACGGCGTGGCTGACTTCATGGATGATGATGGAGTAAAAAACGATCAGGATAACGATGCCGTTCAGAACGGTGCGTATCAATCCAATTGACGGGGTCATATCAGGCCTTCCTGAGCCGCATAAACTTGCGTTTGCCGGCCCGCAGCACCATGCCGTCGGCGACGGTGATTTCGGCGTCGGTCGAATCGGCTTTGACACCGTCGATGCTCACCCCGCCGCCCAGGATGAGGCGTTTGGCCTCGCCTCCGCTGGCGCATAAGCCGCTGTCGGTGAGCAGCTTGACCAGGCGGACCACGGGCTCGCCAACTTCAAACTCCGGCATCTCCTCCGGAAGCTCGCGTTTGGAAAAGAGCCGTTCAAAGTTTTCCTGAGCGCTCAGCGCGGCTTCCTCCCCGTGGTAAAAACCGACTATCTCGCGCGCCAGCCTTTTCTTCAGCAACATGGGATTGCTTCCCCTGGCCAGTTCGCCGGTCACCTCGGCCAGCGTTTCCTCGTCGGCGTTCGCGGCATACTTGAAATAGTTCAGGATGAGGCTGTCCGGAATGGACATCACCTTTCCGTATTTATCATCGGGACTGTCAAATACCGCGATGTAGTTATTCAGGGATTTGCCCATCTTGTTCACGCCGTCGGTGCCGGTGAGGATGGGTGAGAGCACCGCCACCTGCTGCTCCTGGCCAAAGTGGCGCTGCATGTCGCGTCCGCAGAGGATGTTGAATTTCTGCTCGGTGGCGCCCAGCTCGACGTCGCTGTTGATGGCCACGGAGTCGTAGCCCTGCAGGACGGGATACATGATTTCGTGCATGCCCAGGGCCAGGCCGGCTTCAAACCTCGTCCTGAAAGTATCGTGGGCCATGAACTGGGCCAGCGTGAATTTTCCCATCATTTTCAGGATTTCCGCCATGCCCATGGAGCTGAACCATTCGCTCTGCCAGCGGACTTCCGTCTGTTCGGGCTTTAGGACGGTGTAAAGCTGCTCCATGTATTTTTCGCTGTTGGCCAGGATTTCCTCGTGCGTGAGCGGCGGCCTCGATTCGTCGCGGCCGGTGGGGTCGCCGATCTGGGCTGTGAAATCGCCGATGATGATCACCCCTGTGTGGCCAAGGTCCTGAAAATCACGCATCTTGCGGATCGGCACCAGATGCCCCAGATGGACGTCGTAACCGGTGGGGTCGATCCCGAATTTGATCCGCAACGGCTGGCCGGTCTTATCGCTTTTTTCGAGTTTGGCCAGCAGGTCTTCCAGCGGAATGATCTCATCCACTGCTCTTTTTATCACTTTCAGTTCTTGTTCAAAACGCATTTCTTTCCTTATGTTTATACGCAAATTGTGCCTTTGGGACCAGAAAAGACAGGGGGTGTATTTGTCAAGCCTTTCCGCCGGGATGCCCATGATGGCTTGTTTCCCGGCCATGGACCGCGAAGAGGGAAGCTTCCGCAGTTTGTTGCCCAGGCAATTTCTCAGCCATTTCGGATACATCGCAGTGCTTATACTTTGCTGTAGCCGATGCCCGTTCCTCGCTCGACTCCAGCCATCCATCCCCGGCGTACAGCAAACGCGGTGAGCATGGACGACAGGATGTATTGTAAGAATCATTCATTGCCTCAGTCGATGCTGCAAACCATCAGAAAACCCTGATGAAAGCAGCGGGCTTCGCCGTTTACCCCATCCCACTCACATCCCGTTCACTTCCCGCTGAGTTCCCGCCTTTCAAACGGGAAGTCAACGGGAAGTAAGTGAGAGGCTAATTGGATAGGGCAAAGGAGGAGTCAGGCTGGAATTGATAGTGGGCGGGAAAACAGGGGTTTGTCCAGGATTTTCGCGGATATGAACACGGATGTAACAGAGTGATTTTCATACGGATTAGCGGATCGGACGGATTAACGGATTGAATTGGGGGACTTGTTTTAGCGGGTGGGAAATAACGGCCGTGATTCCGAATAATTCACAAGCCCAAAAACCCTGTGTGAATTATTAACGCGCTGGCTGGCAATGAGATAGATCGAATAATTCACAAATATAGCTCTCTATTACATACGGCTCTAACCTGATGACCGGAGGGAGAGGCAATGCAGGATAATTATATATAAGAGATATAGATAGAATATATATGATATATTATAGTTTTATATTTTATTATATTATATAAATACATCTATCCCCTTACCAGCATACCCTGCCCCTCATGCCGTTTTCCGGGTATATAAGAGAGGGATATTTGTGAATTATTCGGGTTAACATGTTGGGGAACAATGAGATAATAATTCACACAGGGTTTTTGGGCTTGTGAATTATTAAGGCTCCTTATTTGAACATCACCAGCCTGGCAGCGGCGATTCTGCGTTTCCCCTGTTCCAGGCTGATCAGGTAAATGCCATTGGGCATACGGTCCAGAGCTTCGTTTGGAAGCTCAAAGCTTTGCTCCCGGTGACGCCCATCGATCTTGCCGGAATACACCTTTTGCCCCTTGATATTGATTATGCTGTATCCCAAATCGCCCACCAGGTCACTTTTAACTGAAACCATTACACTGTTGGCTGCGGGTTGCGGATAACAGATGATGGATGCTGTTGGGGCAGGCGCGACAGGGTCGTTATTGGCTACTACATTGCCATCAGGATCAGTTTTTACTAGGACAAGAGTACCATGATGCATGCAAAACAGGATGCTGCCATCGGGCATAACCAAAAGGTTCTTTGAGCCTGTCCCAAAATATATCGCTCCCAAAGTGTCATACGATCTACTCCATTGAATCACTCCATTAGGACTGTAGCTGTGGAGAATCGGACCTGTGCTTGGTCTGCCACCGGTATATACAATGTTGCCGTTGGGAAGAATGTCGATTGCACCATGTAGGTCAGTATCAAAGCCAGGAGTATTAGCAGCTACCAGGTCCAGTGTATGCTCGATAATATCTACTTTCCAAAGCTTATATAAACCAAGCAAATAAATGCTGCCATCTTCAGATACAGTACAGTCATAGAACCCGGTATTGTTTATTGAGTCATAGTAAGTCCAGAGAGTATCCCCTACTGCATTGATTTCCGTAAAAACTCTACTCGAAAGAGAAATCCATCCATCTCCAAAAGGCTCAACTGAACGCGCTTGACCCATTGCCCAAAAAGGATCGCTCTGCCAGATCACATTGAACTGGAAATCGGTTTTAAGTACCACAGCTTGGCCATTGACTTTACCCGCAAAGACCAAGCCATCTTCAACATATTGCATGTCGTATAAGGATACCGTATAATTATGATAGTAGCCCAGCCAATTTAATTCGTTGTCGAAGATATATAGGGTAGAATATCCTGATTGAGTGCGAAGGCAATAGTATCTGTCTATACCATTGGAGACTATACTGTTAAATGCGAAGTTTCCTCCCCCCGTTCTTCTCCAAACAATTTCGCCATATTCGTCGAGTTTCCAGAATACATTGTCAGCGTATGCCGGTATATCTCCATATGCAAACTCAACATATCCTTGGAGTAAATATCCTCCATCAATTGCAGGGATAACATTACAAACTTCTGAACTCGCACTATCATAGAGACCCGAACAAAGATCATCAAAGAGATAGTAGCGTATCCATGTCTGACCTGTTAGCAGACCAATAGACATAAGTAACAGCAACGTAAACCACAAACGTTTTTTCATCGATCCTCCCCATTGATACAGGGCTTTACGCGCGTTCTTCTTTAATGAACTCAAGCTAAATGCGTATCGCGAGCCTTTTGTTCAACTATGACCGTTCATCCTAACTGGTTGTATTTTAAATGAATCGCTATCCTGTGTCAAGAACTATTTTCCCCGGCATTCCCTGATGGATTCCCAAAAAACGATTCCAAAAAGTTGCAGGGGAAGCGTCAGACCGGGAGTTTGTGAAGCATGGCAGGCTGACTGGCACAAGGGGTTTGACAAAAAAGGGGCGGAAAAAAACTTTGTGCAAACATCGGTTGGCGGAGGCCAACAGCCAAAGTGCCGCCAGCCGTCAAAAGAGGACCCCAATGCAGACAATAGCAATCGACGGAAACAGCCTGAGCCTGGAACAGGTTGAGGCAATAGCAACAAAGCGGACGCCCATAGCATTAACCGACGCCTGCCTGGCCAAAGTGAAGAAATGCCGCGAATACGTGGACAAGGTTATCGCGAGGGGAGATGTGGTTTACGGGCTCACCACCGGTTTCGGCAAATTCAGCACGGTCACCGTGCCCCCGGAACACACAGCGGAACTTCAAGTTAACCTGATCCGCAGCCATGCCACCAGTGTTGGCCCGGTTTATTCCATTGCCCAGACGCGCGCCATCATGCTGCTGCGCGTGAACGTTTTGGCCAAGGGGCATTCCGGCATCCGCGTGCAAACTTTGCAAACCCTGGTGGAAATGCTCAACCGGGGCGTTCATCCGTTGATCCCGATGCGGGGTTCAGTTGGAGCCAGCGGCGACCTTTCACCCCTTTCCCATCTGGCTTTGCCGCTCATCGGGGAAGGCGAGGCGGAATTCCAGGGCCAGATAATGAGCGGAGCGGAGGCCATGCGCAAAGCCGGACTGGAACCTGTGAAACTGGCTGCCAAAGAGGGACTCGCGCTTAACAACGGCACCCAGGTGATGGCCGCTTTGGGAGTCTTGAACCTGCTGGAGGCCGAGAGGTTGTGCAAATATGCCGACCTCAGCGCCGCTGCCAGCATTGACGCTTTGCGGGGCACGCCGCGGGCTTTTGATCCGCTGGTCCATGCTTTGCGCCCCCACCCCGGCCAGGCAGACAGCGCGGCCAATCTGCGCAACCTGCTGGCCAACAGCCCCTTGCGCGCTTCACACAAGAACTGCGGCAACGTTCAGGATGCCTACAGCCTGCGCTGCACGCCACAGGTGCATGGCGCCACGCGTGACGCTTTGGCCTACGCGCGCGGGGTTTTGACCGTCGAGATCAATTCCGCCACCGACAATCCGCTGATTTTCCCCGACGAAGAGAAGGTGATATCCGGAGGCAACTTCCACGGCCAACCTCTTGCCCTGGCTCTGGATACGCTGGCCATCGCGATCGCCGAACTGGCCTCCATCGCGGAGCGGAGGGTGGAACAAATGCTCAATCCCGCCCTCAACCGTGGGCTGAATGCTTTTCTGGCCAAGCGTCCGGGTATCGATTCCGGCTTCATGATAGTGCAGCTTACCGCCGCCTCGCTGGTCTCGGAAAACAAGGTTCTGGCCCATCCCGCCTGCGTTGACAGCATCCCCACCTCCGCGAACCAGGAAGACCACGTGTCCATGGGCTCCATTTCCGCCAACAAGCTGACGCAGGTGGTGGAGAACGTGCGCGGCGTTCTGGCCATCGAGCTCATGATCGCCTGCCAGGCCCTTGATATGAGGGGCATTTCCAGTTCGCCGGTGCTGGAGCGGGTGAAGGCCCTGCTGCGCCAAAGCGTGCCCCGGCTTGAGGAAGACCGGATCGCTTATCCGGACGTCAACTCGGCGATAGATTTGCTGGCGTCGGGAGCCGTCCTGAGCGAAGTGGCCGCCGCGGGTGTAGATTTGTATTGACAAATAATCGCCACCGCGCCCGGATGCGATTATGAGAAAAATAGTTCCGCTGCTCTTGCTGGCCCTTGCTTTGGCCTCCTGCATCCAGGTGAACACGCTTTACAACGCGCGCAAGTATTTCGCCGCCGCCCAGGCCAGGCCTCTGAACGCCAACGGCCGGCCCAACAACCAGGCCGTGGAGGAATACACCAAAACGATCCAGAAATGCGGCATCATTCTCAGCAACCCAACCCGGGACAGCCGGACCGACGATGCCCTCTACCTGATGGCCAGGGCCCTCTACTATAAAGGCAACAGCTCGTTCCAGGCCAAGGACCAGTTCGAATCCCTGATCAAAGGTTTTCCTGAAAGCCCCTTCTTCGGCGAGGCGCATATCTATCTGGCAAAGGTTTTGCGCGACATCAACCGCATGGACGACGCGGTTAAGGTATTGCAGGAATTCATCCTGGACCCCCGACACAAGAAACTGCACCCCCGCGCCTTGCTGACCCTGGCAGACTTCAACATCGCCGACAAGGATTATCTGGAAGCCCAGTACTGGCTTGGCAGGATCATCACGGACTATCCCAAATCCAGCGAATACCGCGAGGCTTTCTTCATCTATGGCCAAAACTACTTCATCCAGAAAGACTACCGGGCAGCGCTGGAGGAATTTCAAAAGATAGCCAGAGACCGCCGCATCCCCCAGCCGATGAAGCTGGAAGCGCGTTACTACGTGGCTTTGAACCAGTTTATGCTCGGCGAGCATGAGCAAAGCGACAAGACCCTGCGCAAACTGCTCAAAGACGAACTCCGGCCGGAGAAGGTTTCCCAGGCCAGGGTGCTGCAAGCCAGGCTGATGCTGGCCCGCGGCGAAGGGGAAAAAGGCCTGGCGGAGATAGAGGATATCATGAAGGTCTATCCCCGCACGCAGAGTTCAGCCGAGGCGCAATACCATTTGGGCGAATATTATTTCTACGAGCTGCGTGACCTGGACAAAGCCGGCACGGCCTACAATAAGGTGCGAACTGAATTCTCCAACTCGGAACTAGCCGAACCCGGGCAGCAAAAAGCCACGGCGGTCACTCAGCTCAAAACCAAGCCGGGCTTCGATCCCACCAACAACCTGCAGCAGTTTGTGGACTACCACATCACCGCCGCGGAAAACTACTTCAGCGTTTTCTCCCTGCCGGATTCCGCGCTGCTGATGTATCAGCGGATAATCGATTCCAGGGACAGCCTGCAAACCCTGCGGGACAGCCTGGCAGTGAAACTGGATGCCAAACAAAGCCTTGCTGACTCTTTGGGACAGGCTTTGGCAGCCTTGCCGGAACCGGTTCTGCCGGACAGGACGGAGGTCGAGGCTGACAGTTTGACAGTCGTTGCCGATGCCCCAATGGTTGCTGACAGCCTGTCGATTCCCGGTCTGGAGATGGAACTGAATGTCAGCGCCGACAGCCTGGGCACCGCGGATACTATGACCTTTGCTGAAACGGAGGCTGACAGCCTGAGGATAGAGGAGTTCGAGCCCGGCCGGGAAGCATTGCCTGACAGCCTGGGCCTTCCGGATATGGATCCGGAATTGTATGCTGAAGCGGACAGCCTGGGCTTGCCGGAACTCGATCTGGAGGTGCCTGCTGAAGCCGACAGCCTGGCAGAAATTGACGAACCGGAAAAGGCTCCCGACCAGGAGGAACAGCGCAGGCAGCTTCAGCAGCGGTTATCGGCAGCGGAAACGGATTTGAACCAGACCCGGGACCGCTTGGAAGCTATGGATGCCCTTTTTGTCCGTTACGACAGGGAACTGACACCCATGGCCCTCTTTTCCCAGGCCAACATCCACAGCAGAACCGGCCCCGACCGTCCGAGCATGGAAGAAATATACTCAGATATGCTAACCCGCTTTCCCAACAATAAATACACCAACGCCATGGATGACCTGCTGGCCGGCGAAACGGTGCGCCTCATCGATCCCGACGAGGAAGCCCAGGAGCTTCTTCTGGACAGGGCTTTCGGCATGGCTGAATCTGAGCCGGACTCCATGCTGGTGATCCTGAACGAACTGGCCGCCTCGGATTACCTGCCGATCAGCCTGAAGGCCAACTACCGCCTGGGCTGGTTCCACACTTTCGAAGTGCCGGACACCACTGCCGCCAAACCCTATCTGGACAAAGTGTTGGAGCTTGAGCGCACCGGGGAATACGGCTCCATGACCTCCCGTTTTTACGATGGCAGGAATTTCAAGCTGCGAAGCGGTGACGAACTGCCGGATTCCCTGGCAGTGGCGGACAGCCTGCAGGCTCTGGCTGATTCGACGGCGGTTGCCGATTCGCTGAAACCGGCGGACGGGCAGGAGCAGGAGCCGGAACCGCAAGCCGAGCCGGAGATAAAGCCCCAGGAGGATTCTCCGGACCTGGATAAGGAAGAATCCCCGGATTCGGATGAAGCGGAGGGCGGAGAAGTGAAGCCGGAAACCTTGCCGGAGGAGTCCACACCCGAAAAACCCAAGCCGGAAGAGCCTTTGCCGGACCAGCCGGCCCCGGATGGGGAATCGCCGGAGGAACCGCCCCAGGATGATGGCCAGCCCGGGGATGACGGCGGTTCCCAGACCCTGACACCGGATGGGCCCGCAGAGTAACAACCAGGCTTCTGCCCTCAGCGGGCAAAACCTCTGGCTGTGGCTGCTGATCCTGGTGCTGGCCCTGTTTGCCGCTCTGGACGCGTCCTGGCGGCAGCTTGGCATGCTGATGGCCCTCTACTGCCTATTCATGCTGCTCGACCTTTCCCTCTATCCCAAGCTCCTCCGGGGACTGCGCCTCACCCTGCCTTTTCTGGCGGCCTATTGGGTCTTTGGCACCATCTTCAAAGCTGAATTTCCCGATATGCTGCTCTTCAGCCTGAAGCTGATCTTCTTCATCGAGGCCACCGTCTATTGTTTCGGCAACCTGCATCTCAGCCTGGTTCTGCGCGACACCTCATGGCTGCGCAAGCGCAAGTGGGGCATGAGGTTGCTGCGCTTCATCCTGGCCACTGCTCTCTACATCAGGGCCTATACAAGGCATTTCGACCGGCACAAGCTCAAAGGGCATAGCAGCATCGGCACGGTTCTGGACAGCATGATCGCCGCCGCGACCAGGGTTTACCGGGATTCGGATGTGATCGAGGCTCATTTGGCCTGGTTGCTGAAAGCCCCTGTGGCCGAATCCGGCAGGCCCGCGTCCAACCTCATCGCCCTCAGCCTGATGACCCTGATGGTGCTTATCAGTTCGGTGTGAGAATATGGCCCGCTTTTTGATGCGCCTGATGTATGACGGGACCGGCTTCCGCGGCTGGCAGGTCCAGTGCGCGGGACGCAGCATCCAGGGTGACCTCATCTCCGCTTTTCACCAGATCGGAGTTCGCCATCCCGGAGTCACCGGAGCGGGCCGCACTGACGCTGGTGTCCATGCCCTAGCCCATTTCGCCCATTTCGACTACCGCGGCAAAATGAGCCCGCGCCAGCTCATGCTTGCCCTGAACAACAAACTTGGGCAGGACTTGATGATAACAGGCATCTGGGCGGTGGCGGATGATTTTCACGCCCGCTACCAGGCCATGGCCCGCAGCTACGTCTATCTGCTGGCCCGGCTGCAAACCCCGCTGAACCGCCTGCACACGGGTTTCATGCCCCGCCGCGACATCGGGGTGCCCAGCCTTTCCCGGCTGGCAGAAGTGCTGATCGGCTCCCACGACTTTTCCTCTCTCAGCCGCGACAATCCTTTGGTGCCCAACCACATCTGTGACATCCAAAGGCTTGAAATCTCCGAGGAGCGGGGCATTATCCGCTTTGACCTCACCGCGGACAGATTCTTGCACAACATGGTGCGCCGCATCGTTGGCACCCTGGTCAATCTGGATCACGGCGGCCTGGGCCCCGACGTTCTGCAAGCCATCCTGGACGAGGCCAACCCGCGCCAGAAACTGGTTACAACCGCTCCCGCCCAGGGTTTGTACCTCACCGGCGTGCGCTATCCGAATTTACAGCTTGACGAATCCGCGCCCACTGACGAATTGCTTTATTTCTTGAGGTGATCATGCAATATAAGAGACCCCGTGGAACCTACGACATTCTGCCGGAGCAAAGCTATAAGTGGCACAAAGTTACCGCCGCTTTTAGAGAGCTTGCCGCCGCCTTTGGCTATGAGGAGATAAGCACTCCTGCCTTCGAGCAGGCCGCGCTGTTCGAACGCTCATCCGGAGAGAGTTCCGACGTTGTTAGAAAAGAAATGTACCGCTTTACGGACCAGAAAGGCCGCGAGTTCGCGCTGCGTCCTGAAGGAACCGCTCCGGTGGCCAGGGCTTACCTGGAAAACCGCCTGGACATCGGCTCCGCGGCGCGCAAGCTGTATTACATCGGACCCATGTTCCGTTACGACCGCCCCCAGGCAGGGCGTTACCGCCAGCACCAGCAATACGGCGTCGAGTTCATCGGCAGCAATCATCCCTATTATGACGCTGAAGTGATCTCCATCCTCTGGCTCTACCTCAGCGGCATGGGCCTCACCAACCTGCGGCTGGAACTGAACAGCGTGGGCTGTGCCGACTGCTCCAGAGAATATGACAAAGCGCTGCAGGCATACTTCCGTCCCCATTTGGCGGAACTCTGTCCGGACTGCCAGGTGCGGATAGACCTCAAACCCCGCCGCTTGCTGGATTGCAAGGTGATGACCTGCAAAGAGATAGCCAAGGACGCACCTTCCCAACTGGACTATCTGGACGAGCCCTGCAGGGTCCACTTCGCCGACACCCAGAACCATTTGGAACTGATGAAGATACCATTTACCATCAATCCCCGCATCGTTCGCGGTCTGGATTATTACACCAACACTGCCTTCGAGATCGTTTCAATGGGCCTGGGCGCGCAGAATTCCCTGGCCGGGGGCGGACGCTACAATGGCCTGCTGGAACAAATCGGCGGCAAAAGCATACCCGCCATCGGTTTCGCCGGTGGCTTCGAACGCCTGCTGCTGGCTCTGGAAGAGGAAAACGTGTCCTTGGGAAAAGCTCCTGTTCCCGATGTTTTTGTGATTCCGATGGGTGCCGCGGCATTCGAGTTCATTTTGCTTTATCTGAATGAGTTACGCAAGGCTGGCGTTTTTGCCGAGCTGGATCCAGACAAGCATTCCTTCAAAGCGCAACTGAAAGCCGCCGACAACCGCCAGGCGCGCTATGCCCTGATCGTCGGCGAAACCGAACTCGCCCAAAAAAGCGCCGTTCTCAAGGACCTGAACAGCGGCGAGCAAAAAGAATATCCCCTAGAGCCGCTCTCCGAGCTCATCGACGCCATCCGGCGCTGACCCCCTTTTCCGCAAAACCGGTTTATTAGGCTCTATATCTAATCGGGCAGATAATGCCCTGGAACGGCCTGACGTCCAGCAAACTCAGTGTGCATGGACGACAGGAATATTTGCTGCCGTCGATGCTCGTTCCTCGCTCGACGCCAGCATTTAGCATGGGAGAAGCGATATGGTCTGGCCGTTAAGGCCCTTCCCTGTGGCCCGGATGCGCCTCCCGCATTATGCCCGCATTCGATGCGAGGATCGGGCGGGAGGCATTAAAGAGGGATAGAATCGGGCGTTAAGGACGCGGATGGCAGGATACAATGGCGGTGAAGCCCAGAATCTTTCCGAGGATTGTCCGTCCTTATTCCTGTTTGCATTCGTCCCGCTTTTTGGCCCGGTCGAGTTTATCCAGCTTGAGAGCCGTTTTGATGAAGCTTACGATGAATATGACCACAAACGCCAGGCTGAAAACCAATCCTCCCAGGTCCATGATGGTCAGGTGGTTGCCCCGGTATTCCAGCACTTGACCGTCCCAGAAGAACATGACGGTATTGAAGAGGATGATGGCCAGCCTGATCTCGGTGGGGCCGAACTTCATGTAGGAGATGCGGAATTCGCCTTGAGTGTAGGCGGAAACGTGCACATAGACATTCATCAGCAGATAGCCGATGGCTATCATCATCGCGATGTCGAAGCGCATCAGGGGTGACAGGCCGAAAGACAGGCAGATTATCACCGTGGTCAGGGCGTCGGCCAGATGGTCCACAAAGTAGCCATAACGCTCCCGCTCGATATGCCTAACCCGGGCCAGGGTGCCGTCCAGGCTGTCGCCAAACCAGTTCAGCACGAAGCCGAAACTGGCCAGAAACAGCCAGTAGCGTGATTGCGCACTCAGCAGATAGGCAGCCGCGCTGATAAGCGTGCCCACAAACGCCAAAACCGTGAGATGGTCGGGAAGAACCTTCTCCGGAAGGGCGTTGGCCAGCTTGCATAGAATTTTTCTTTCCAGGGGACCGGTGAATGTGTCTATCACCCTCTCAGCTTTTTTATCGTTCATGCTTTCTCCCTTATATCCTTGATTACAGTATCGGAGGTCTTTTTGTGTTTAAATTTGGGGAACACCAGATATTCGTTGGCCAGCAGCTTGAAGACCGGCCCCAAAATCTGTCCCGCGATGTTGGCAACCATGTAATGGACGCCTAGGAAATGGGTCAGCAGCCATAAAATGCCCAGATTTATCACGAAATCTATGGAAGCGGTGACGATGTTATAGCGCAGCAGCAAGAGGAAATAACTCTTAGGGGACCTGCTGACGCGGTCTTTCCAGGTGATGAAGTAATGCCCTGTGAAATTGTGGATGATGGCCACTTCGATCGCGATGGCGCCCGCGAACATCAGCGGTATCTTCAACACGCCATGCGTAAGCCACAGAACGGCAAGGTTTACCAGCGTCCCCACCCAGGCGATCAGATGGAAGCTGATCAGCTTTCTCAGGTTGATCCTCTTCAATCCCGTAATGAGTTTGGCTGTTTTCATCAATAATTCCTTGCGCGTTGCGTGTAACCTTTATATCGGGTATTTCACTAAATAACTTTCAGTAGGTCGTCTGATAATTCCAAGCTTGTTTTCTGTAAAGGAATTTCTTTGGGCACTATCAAATGTGATGTCCAATTCGTCACGGAAAATGGACTGAATGACAAGAAACCCGGAACCGCGTGGCTCCGGGTTGTAGTAGCTTTATGCCTGCGTCAGATATACTTGTTGATTTTCCCTTCGATCAGGGCCTGAATTTCGCGCATGCGGTCCTCGGATTCGGCCTCGTAACGGGTTACCAGGACAGGAGTTGTGTTGGAGGCGCGAACCAGTCCCCAGCCGTCATCGAAGGTGATACGCGCGCCGTCGATGTCGTTAACGTCGTAACCCTCAGCCTTGAATTCCTCACAGACCCTGGCCACCACCTCAAATTTCCGCTCGTCGGCGCATTTGATGTGCATTTCGGGAGTGTTGTGCATTTTGGGTTGGTCGGCCAGGTAAGAGCCTACGGGGGCGTCGGTTTTGGAAACGATTTCGATCAGGCGGCAGCTCACATAGATGGCGTCATCAAAGCCCAGATAGCGGTCTCCCAGAAAGACGTGGCCGCTCATTTCGCCGGCGAAATCCACCCCGATTTCCTTCATCTTCATCTTGATGTTGGCGTGACCGGTTTTATACATCATGGGCACGCCTCCGCGGGCGCGGATGTCGTCGAAGAGGTTCTTGGAGCATTTCACGTCGGCGATGATGGTCTTGCCCTGGTTGGTTTTCAGGTAGTCGCGGGCCAGGATGTTGAGGATCTGGTCGCCGAAGAGCATTTTGCCTTTTTCGTCCACAACGCCGATGCGGTCCGCGTCGCCGTCCAGGCCGATGCCCAGTTCGTATTCAGCCGCCACGACGGCACGGGCAAGGTCCTCCATGTTCTTGGCCACGGTGGGGTCCGGATGGTGGTTGGGGAAAGTGCCGTCGGGATCGCAATACATTTCAATGAGTTCACAGCCGAGGCGGCCAAGGATTTCCGGCAGGTAGGGGCCGCCCATACCGTTGCCGCCGTCGATCACGACCTTCACCGGCCGTTCCAGATGGATGTTGGCGGTGATGTAATCAATGTAAGTGTCATTGACCGAATCGTCTTTCACATAGCTGCCCTCGCCGCTGGCAAAATCCCCGGCCTGGATGATCTTCAACACCTTCTGCAGTTCCTCCGCGTAAACGGAACCCAGGCCCAGATTGAGTTTGCAGCCGTTGTATTGGGAGGGGTTGTGGCTGGCGGTGACCATGGCTCCGCCATCGGTTTTCAGTTTCCAGATGGCGAAATAGAGCACGGGAGTAGCCACGATGCCGATGTCGGTGATGTGGCAGCCGGTTTCCAGGGCTCCCTTTATAAATGCTTCCTTCAGTTTGGGTGTGGTAAGCCGGGCGTCTCCGCCCAGAGCGATGGTCCGAAGGCCTTTCTGGCGCAGATAGCTGCCAAAGCCTTTGCCGATCAAATAGTATGATTCTTCGTTCAGTTCTTCGTCAACAATGCCGCGAATGTCGTATTGGCGGAATACTTGGGGTTTAATCATGATTAACCTCTTTATCTGATTCAATAATGTCTTTCAGGATGGGCAGCATGTCTGCCAAAGCCCTGGCCCGGTGGGAAAGCGCGTTCTTTTCTGCGTCGGTCATCTCGGCGTAGCTGCGCGGTCCCGGATCGGGAATGAAGATGGAATCGTAGCCAAAGCCGTTGGCTCCGCGTTCCTCTGTGGAAATGCTGCCCGACATCACGCCTTCCGTGAAGGCGACCACTCCGTCCGGAGCTGCCAGAACGGCAATGGTGCGGAACTCCGCGCCGCGGTCATTCGTTCCTTGAAGCAGGCTCAACACCTTGTCCCGGTTGTCTTTGTAGCTGCAATGCTCTCCTGCGAAACGGGCGGCGTGGATTCCCGGCTCTCCGTTCAGGGCATCGATGAACAGGCCGGTATCATCCGCCAAACAGAGCAAGCCGGTATGCCTTGCGGCTTCCAGGGCTTTCTTGGCGGCGTTTCCGCGCAGGGTGTCCTGGTCCTCATCGGTGGGCGGAAGGTCCGGAATATCCAACAGGGACAACAAGTTAACAGCCGTTCCGGACAGCAGTTCGCGCAGCTCGGTGACCTTGTCCGGATTCCGGGAGGCGATCAGCAGTTTCCGCATGCGCCTACTTGATCTTGAGCCACTTCTTGATGCGGGACAGGACGTTTTTGTCCAAAAACCTCTCTGCCGTGGCGGTGATCTTCTGCATCAGGTGCAAGACGTCGCCCTCGCCGCTCCAGTTATCTTCCAGCACTTTCTGGTCGATGTCGTTGAGCAGCATGTTCAGCCCCATCACCACCAGCACCAGGTCATCCACGGAACCCAGGACGGGAATGAAATCCGGAATGATGTCCAGGGGCATCATCACGTATGCCACGATCCCGCCCAGCATCAGTTTGCGCTTGGTGGGCACGCGTTTGTCGAGCGCCACGCGGCATACCAGGATGAAGAAATCCGGCAGCAAAAAGAGGTATTCGGCCAGTTTGTTGCCGGTTTTGCCCGTCTTTTCGCTCGTCCAGTCCTTGGCTTTTTTGCGCAGTTTCTCGTAAAACTTCAGCTTGTCATCGTCCAAATCCACGATGCGTTCGTCCAGCTTTTCCCGCTCGGAATCGGAAATATCCTGTCCTTCAAAATAATCGTCGTTCATGTTCACCTCACAATTCCATAAAATCGATCCTCTCCAAAACGGTCAACCACTTTTTTGCCCGTTCACCTAACGCTCACTTAGTAGAGGCAAAAAAGAACGCCGGAGAGCTGAGTCTCCGGCGCTGTATCTATTTTGCTGTTATCGTGTTAGCGAATGGCTGCCATCGCCGCTGCCAGACGGGCGATGGGCACACGGTAGGGTGAGCAGCTCACGTAGTCCATGCCCACGCGGTGGCAGAATTCCACGCTGTTTGGCTCGCCGCCGTGTTCGCCGCAGATACCAACTTTCAGGTTGGGCCTGGTCTGGCGTCCGCGGTCGGTGCCGATCTTCACCAACTGACCCACGCCTTCCTGGTCCAGGATCTGGAAGGGGTCGTGTTTCAGGATGTTTTTGCGGATGTAGATCGGCAGGAAGACCCCGGCGTCGTCGCGTGAATAGCCAAAGGTCATCTGGGTGAGGTCGTTGGTGCCGAAGCTGAAGAATTCAGCGTTTTCGGCGACCTTGTCCGCCATGAGGGCTGCGCGCGGAATCTCGATCATCGTTCCCACCAGGTATTCAACCCTGGCGCCTTTCTCCGCGAAGACCTTTTCGGCCGTGGCGCGGATTATCTGTTCCTGCAGCCTGAATTCAACGTCGGTGCCGATCAGCGGGACCATGATCTCCGGCATCACTTTCACGCCCTTGGCCTGAACGTTCAGAGCGGCTTCAATGATGGCGCGGGCCTGCATTTCGGTGATTTCGGGATAGGTGTTGCCAAGGCGGCAGCCGCGGTGGCCCAGCATGGGGTTCATCTCTTGCAGAGCGTTCACGCGGGTTTTCACCGTCTCCAGGCTGAGGCCCAGTTCGTCGGCCATTATCTTTTGTTGCGCTTCCTCGTGGGGCACAAATTCGTGCAGGGGCGGGTCCAGCAGACGGATGGTCACGGGGAGTCCGTCCATGGCGGTGAAGATGCCTTCAAAGTCACCGCGTTGCATGGGCAGAAGCTTGCCCAAAGCCTTTCTGCGTCCGGCTTCGTCGGTAGCGAGGATCATCTCGCGCATGGCTTTGATGCGGTCGCCTTCAAAGAACATGTGTTCGGTGCGGCAGAGACCGATGCCCTTGGCTCCGAAGCTGCGGGCCACAGTGGCATCCTTGGGTGTGTCGGCGTTCGTGCGCACATACATTCTGGTGTATTTTTCCGCCAGGGCCATGATCTCGGCGAAATCGCCGCTGAGTTCCGGGTCCACGGTTTCGATCTTGCCTTCAAAAACCTGGCCTGTACTGCCGTTGAGGGAAATCCAGTCGCCTTCCTTGAGGGTCTTTCCGTCCGCGCTCATGGTGCGGGTCTTGGTGTCGATATTGATTGCTCCTGCTCCCGAAACGCAGCATTTTCCCATCCCGCGGGCAACCACAGCGGCGTGGGAGGTCATGCCTCCGCGGGCTGTGAGAATGCCTTTGGCGACGTTCATGCCGCGCAGGTCTTCCGGAGAGGTTTCCAGACGGCAGAGGATGACCTGTTTGCCCTGGGCGGCCCAGGCTTCGGCGTCCTCGGCGAAAAAGACGATCTGTCCGCTCGCGGCGCCCGGAGAGGCGGGCAGGCCTTTGGCGATTTCGGTGGCTTTGGCCAGGCCGGCTCGGGAGAAGACGGGGTGCAAAAGCTCGTCCAGCTTGTTGGGTTCCATGCGCAACAAGGCTGTCTTTTCGTCAATCTTGCCTTCGCGCACGAGGTCCATTGCCACTTTCACCATGGCAAAACCGGTGCGTTTGCCGTTGCGGGTCTGCAGCATCCAGAGCTTGCCTTCCTGGATGGTGAATTCGACGTCCTGCATATCCTTGGTGTGGTCCTCAAGCTTCTTCTGGGTAGCGAAAAGCTCCTGATAGACCCCGGGCATCGCCTCTTCCAGGGAGGGATATTTAGCGGCGCGTTCGGCTTCGGAAACCCCGGCCAGTTCGGCCCAGCGCTGCGAGCCTATCTTCGTGATCTGCTGCGGGGTGCGGATTCCCGCCACCACGTCTTCGCCCTGGGCGTTGATGAGGTATTCGCCGTTGAAAAGGTTCTCGCCGGTGGCGGCGTCGCGGGTGAAGGCCACGCCGGTGGCGCTGGTTTCGCCCATGTTGCCGAAAACCATGGCCTGAACGTTCACAGCGGTGCCCCAGTCGTCCGGGATGCCGTTAAGCTGGCGGTAGAAGACGGCGCGGTCGTTGTTCCAGCTATTGAACACGGCGAAAATCGAGCCCCAAAGCTGTTCCCAGGGGTCATCCGGAAAATCGTGGCCGGTGTTGTCTTTCACTGCTTTCTTGAAGCGGGCCACCAGTTCTTTCAAATCAGCCGCGCTGAGTTCGAGGTCCTGTTTCACGCCCTTTTCTTTTTTCATCTCGTCGATGAGCACTTCAAAGGGGTCGTGTTCTTCTTTGCTGGCAGGTTTGAGGCCCAGAACCACGTCTCCGTACATCTGCACGAAGCGGCGGTAACTGTCCCAGGCGAAACGTTCGTTGCCGGTCTTTTTGATGATGCCGTTCACGGCGTTGTCATTCATTCCGAGGTTCAGGATGGTGTCCATCATGCCGGGCATGGAAGCCCTGCCGCCGCTGCGGACGGAGAGCAGAAGGGGATTTTCGTTGGAGCCGAAACTCATGTGCATCAGGCCTTCGACATACTTCACGGCGCTTTGCACCTCGGCCAGAAGCAGTTCCCGCATCCTGGCTTCACCCAGTTGGGTATATTCATTGCAGGCGTCAGTTGTGATGGTGAATCCGGGGGGCACAGGCACGCCGATTAGATTCATCTCGGCGAGGTTGGCGCCTTTTCCTCCCAGCAGATTCTTCATATCCGCCTTGCCTTCGGCACTTCCGTTACCGAATAGGTAAACACGTTTGGTATCAGGCATTTATCCTCCAGTGATGGTTAGTTTGCTTGTTTCCTGACCAATTTTAAAGTGGGGTCTTTTTGTCAATCATTAATCCTGCCTCGCGAGAGCGGAGCCCACTGATCGGCCGTTAAGGCCCTTTCTTTGATTTCTGACTCGCCTCCCGCACGATGCCCGCATTCGATGCGGGGATTGAGCGAGGGGCGTGGGATGGGAAAGGGCTCGAGGGTTAAGGGCCTGACCGATGGGGCATGATAAGGGGTTGGAATTCATGGTTCTTTCAAATTGAGTGGATTTCCTGTTGTTTCAAGCCGAGGCGGTTCTGGCAGAAAAAATAGCTTTACAGATTGGCAGGCATTCAAAGAATGTGTTTTCGAGAAGAAATATCGAGTTCAATGAGTATAACGCATAGTAAGGAAAAGCGATGAAAAAGTTATTTGTCTTGCTCTTTGCCCTGCTTTGTCTGGGGCAGATTGCCGCCAAAGTGGATCTTAACACCGCCAACTTCGAAGAACTTCTGCAACTGCCGATAACGGAACGGCAAGCCCGGGACATTCTGGACTACCGCACCTACATCTCCGTTTTCAGCGACATTTACCAGCTGCGGGAGATTCCTTCCATCGACCAGCCCACCCTGCTGCGCATCAAAAACCTGGCAGTGGTTTCGCTGTACATAGAGGAGGACGAAGTGGCGGCCAGGCGGGACGAGATCCGCGACCTGCTGGAGCGCCTGGACAGCAACGAAGGGGCATCCGAAGGCATGTCCGACGTTTGGGAAGACTATCTGATGACGCCCCAAAACGTGAACAAGATGCACTTCGACGACTTCATCAGCCTGCCCAACGTTTCCGCCGTCGATGCGGTCGGCATCCTCACCCGAACAGCCAAAGGCGACACGATCGCGGACACACGCGACCTGCGCAATTCGCCGGGGCTCAGCTATTACGGCTACACCAACCTCCGCAGCTACGTCTATTACAAGGAACCGCCGGTGAAAAACCGCTTCATGTGGGACGCCAAGCTGCAGTATTACACCCGCTACCTGGAGGAAGGCGCCTACGACATGTATCACGAGAGCTTCCTGCGTAGCGATTACGGCAATTCCAGCGTGACGGTTCCCCACCGCAAGGACCTTTCCTACTGGGGCTACTTCAACATGGAGGAACTCAACCCCGACGTCCTCGTGAAGCTGCGCGCCCGCTACGGCAACAACTACAAGGTGGGCTGGATGTATTACAGCCCCAAGGGTGAAACCCCCGTCAGGGACAAGGACCCGGCCGAGATCGTGGCCGATTCCAAATTCTACGCGGGCTACGAAAACACCGATTTGCCGCTGCTGGACAACACGCGCCTGAAACTCTACCTGGGCCATTACCGCGCCACCTTCGGGGAGGGCCTGGTGATGGAAAACACGGATTATTACAGCGCCCGCAAGACCGGCTACGGCTTCAGCAAACGCATCCTGGGCCTCACTCCCGACCTTTCCAGAACCCAGGAATACGCCCTGCGCGGCGCCGCCCTCGAGATCACAAACCCCTGGTTCGGCGTTTCCGGCTGGGTTTCGCAGGACAACAAGGACGCGGTGGCCTATGTGGACCGGGACGGCAAAGTAATCCAGGAAGGCGGCAAGAACAAGCTTTTCAGCTATGTGATACCTACCACGCGCTTTGGCACGGAGGAACTGCTCGAAGCCGAGGCCTATTTCAACAATGAACTCCAGAGCGGCTCGCCCTACGCCACGGATTACATCAACCTCGCCTACCGCAAGGACGTCCTGCGCGAAACCCTCTGGGGAACGCACGTGCAGGTGAATCCCTTCCTGGGCACAAAGCTGGGTTTCACCACCTACACAGCGCTTTACGACGACGCCCACTTCGTGGTGCCGGGATGGAACGACCTCAGGATGCTACTGGTGAGGGATTCTTACTACTATCCCAAATTCAAAATGATGGACGCCGAAATTGCCGGCCTCTACAGCACCCTGACGGACACCTACTCACGCAACTACCGCCGGGTGCTGGGTTTCGACGCCCAGACCACCATCAGCAACGTTTCCGTGCAGGGTGAATACGCGGAACTGAGTGTGGACGGCTCGGATTTCAAGCTGGGCGACGATCCCAAGGCCTACCTGGTGAGCGCCTACACCCAGTTCGACAACCTCTATTTCCTAAGCCTCTTCCGCCACTACGACATCGGTTTCGACAACCCCTACAGCAATTCCTTCTCCGAGCACGAACGCTTCGACGACACCATCCTGGAAAAGAACGTTTACACGCTCACTAACCCCACCCTTTCAGACATCTATCTGAACGCGTCCCAATCCCAGCCGGAATCAGGAATATACTTCGAAACCCGGTATAAATTTCACCGCTTCTTCACCATCGGACGCAGCTACCTGGACATCTGGGAACGCCTCACCGACGGCCGCCGCTCCGTGCGCCTGCAAACGGAACTGGAGTTCCGGCCCCTTTACCAGATCGCCCTGCGCGCGCGCTTCAAAACCCAGACCAACCGCTATGACGACTATGCCGAACGCGGTGTTTCCAAGACCGACGAATACACCTTCAGCGTGCGCACCTTCCTTTCCAACCGCGACTTCCTGGAGTTCGAATACCGCTACAACACGGTTCTGAGCCCTCCCTACACCTCACTCACCAATCCGGCCCTGCCGGGAAACAACACCATGGCGGCTGCCCAAACCCTGATGACCGGCGATTACGTTGGTGTAAACTACACCCACAACTTCAACGCCAACCTGAAGCTGCAGGGCTCACTCATCTACTGGTTCGGGCATGGCATTTCGCACTGGGATTGGGAAGACATGGAAATCGACTTCATGGGCGAAAAGGGCATGAAAGCCTGGGTGGCCCTGCATTCCAGAATCTCACGCAATATGTATCTTTCTCTGAAATTCAGAAATAAAACCTATCAGACGCAGGAACTGAGCATCCGCCAGTATAACGTGCCTGTGCAAGGTGAAAACCTGTATCAGCGGGTGGAACACAAGGAAAACACCATCCGCCTCAGCCTTGAATACCGCTACTAAAGTGGAGGAATAATGATAAAAAAACATATAATCATCACGCTGGCAATGCTTATTTCCCTGGCCGGGCTGAGCGCCTGGTCGATTTCGGACAGCTATTTCGGCAACCGCTTCGGGACGCTCGACGCCCGCAGCAAAGCCATGGGCGGAACCGGACTGTTCGAGGACCTGCGCCCCGCCGGAATCACAGTCAACCCGGCCAACCTCACCCTGATGGACAAATGTGCGGGCATCACCGCCGGAGCGTTCGTCAACCGCAATGAAGACAACCGCGCCGTGCCGCTCTATAACTCCTTCGACAACTACATCGACGACTCTGTCTATGCCTCCAACATCAATTTCTACGACGACTACTCCGGCGCCGCCTTCGCCGCCCTCAAACTGGGCTGGGCAAGATTCGGGCTGGGAGCCTATTACAAGCCCTACCTGAGTTTCGACGGCAACTACGACGAGCAGATACGCAACAACCGCAACACCGACAACGACGGCTATCCGGAAATGGTGGCCGTAAACAAGCTCGCCAACGAAGGGCGCCTGGACCAGGCTTCCGCCGTGGCCAGCATGGGATTCCGGCTGGGCGAGGTCTTCGACATCAACCTGGGTTTTGATTTCGGCAAGCTCTTCGGCGATGTTTCCAATGAGAGGAGCATCCGCTGGAGCCAGTGGGCGATCAATACCATCGTGGACGCGGTCGGAGAAGACGTTTTGCCGGATTATACCTACACTGAGAATACCGAACTGGACGGATACAGGATGAAAGCCGGCATCGGAATCCGTATCAACGAAAACTTCGGCATCGGCAGCACCTACGCCTTGAAATCAACGCTGAAACGCACAGGGGATTGGTGCTCCATGATGGAAACGCTTCCCGACGAGAATGGCGGAGTAATGCTTGGCAGAATCGACGAAGACTATATCCTGCCCTCCGAGATCAGTCTGGGCCTGAACTATCAGCCGCGCAACATGCTCATGCGCACCCGGTTCAACCTGGAAACTCAGTGGGTGAAGTTCTCCGATATCTCCACCCATTATGAGGACTGCCTCAATTTCTCGGCCGGGGTTGAGCATCACATCACGAACCGCCTGCCCCTGCGTCTGGGCTTCAGCTCGGAAAACAGCTATCTCCGCTTTGTGGAGCCGGACGGGGCCATCATCGCCAGAAAGATAATCACCCCCACCGTCACCGGCGGCAGCAGCATTATCCTCGCGGACAACCTGAGCCTCGACATCGGCATCGGCTATTCCTGGCGCGAATATGAGGCTCTGGACCTCTTCAAGGATTCCTTTTACAATGACAAACATTACACCGGCAACAACACCTATCTGCTCTGGCCGAACCAGTACATCGTGCTCTCCGACCGCGGCTGGGAAAACCCGGACAAGGTGCGTGAAAGCAATGTCAGCCTGAGCGCCAGCCTCAGCGTATCCTGGTAAGCTTATGAAAAAGATGATCCTGCTAACGGCGCTGAGCCTCATCCTCACGGTTGGGCTGCTCGCCGAAGACCTCCGGCTGGATATCGTTTTTTCCAACGACGTCCATGGAGGCATTGACCGTTCAGAGGCAACCTTCATGAACCCGGATTTCCCGCCCCAACTGGGCGGAGGGGCTTCCGCAGCCACCCTCATCAAGCATATCCGCTCCCTCTCCGGGACCAAGCGTGACATGCTGCTGTTCGACGCCGGCGACTTCTTCCAGGGGCGCCCGGTGGGCACCGTGACCAAAGGCCGCGCCGTGATCGAATACATGAACGCCATCGGCTACGACGCCATGACCATCGGCAACCACGAATTCGACATCATGAATGACGAACTGATGGAAACCCTGGACTACGCTAATTTCCCCATCCTTTCCTGCAACATCATCGACCGCCGCACCGGCGACCTGCCCTGGTATGTGGTGCCTTACCGCATCATCAGCCGACTCGGCCTGCGGATAGGAGTGATCGGCTTCACCACCACGGATACGGAAAAGATGAGCTTCCCCGAGCACATCAAAAACATCGAGTTCTTGGATGAAAAGGACACGGTGGCCAAATATGTGAAACTCGTGCGGGAGCAGGAACGGGCAGATATCGTTATCGTTCTGGGCCATGCCGGCCTGCCCTATGAGGTTGAGGCGACCTACCTTTCCCGTTATGACGCGGCGGGAAATCCCCTGCAGCAGGAACGCTACGCCGCCTGGGGTTGGGACGCCCAGGAAATCGCCCGCGAAGTTCCCGGCATCGATCTCTTCGTCGGCGGCCACATCCATAAAGGCTGGCCCGCACCCTGGATCGATCCCCACACCCACACCATGGTGGTGCAGGGCTATGCCTACGGCTCAAATCTCGGCTGGATAACGCTTACCGTCGATCCGGCCACCAGGAGCGTGAGCGGCTACGAACTGCCCGCCCTGCGCGAAGGGATGATGATAACCCTGTTTGAGGACCAGTTCATCCCGGACCGGGAAATCTCCGCCACCATCGAGGCCGAGGTCGCCAAAGCCGAGGAAGGCATGGACGAGATCATCGGCATCGCCGGTGTCCACCTCAACCGCACAAACGTGGACGCCCAAAGCCTGATGGGAAACACCATCGTGGACGCCATGCGCAATGAAGTCAACGCGGATTTCGCCTTTCTGAACCTCGGCGGAGTGCGCGCCGACATCAAAAACGGACCCGTCACATACCGGGACATCTTTCAGGTGATGCCTTTCGACAATATGGTTGTCAGTTTCCGCTGCACCGGCGAATTCCTGCGCCGCATCATCGAAACCCGCGTGGAGGGAGGGCGCCACGGTTTGGTGGTCTCCGGCGTCAATGTGGTGTATTCCAAAAAACGCCCCAATTTCGACCGCGTCACTTCGCTCAAGATCGGCGGCCAGCCCTGGGACAGGAACAAGATCTACACCTGCACCACCACGGACTTCCTGATGCAGGGAAATGCCGGCCTGACGTTGCTGACCCAAGTGCCCCAGGAAGACATCGTCTTCCACCAGATCAACCTGCGTGACGCCATCGTGAACTACTTCCGACAAAAAAGCCCCATCCGCACCAAAATCGACGACCGCTGGAAACGCGATGACAACGCCAAACCCACCAAGGAGATGCTGCAATGAATGTTCAACTCGTGATTTGTTCCCATTCCGGCAACACCCAAAAACTGGGGGAGCTGGTGAAAGCCAAACTGACGGAAGCCGGACACCGGGTCGATCTGACCAGGCTGGCTTGCGATCCGCCCCTGGACCAGAGCAAGCCCACGGAAGCCAAAAACATCCGGATCACCAACCTGCCTGATGTTGCTTCGGCGGATATCGTTCTGATCGGCGGCCCCGTCTGGGCTTTCCGGCCCTATCCGATGCTGCTGAAGGCGATGGCGGACCTGAGCCCCCAACTCAGGGGAAAGCGGGTCATGCCTTTCGTGACCCACTCTTTTCCCTGGGCCTGGCTGACGGGCAACTCCTCCCTGAAAACCCTGCGCGAACTGGCTTCCCGGGCCGGAGCCCAGGTGCTGCCGGGAGTGGTGCTGTCCGGCGCCTCCAGCCCTAAAATCGCTAAATACGAGGAGGCCGCCAACAGGATCTGCGCTCAAGTCAACTAACCGTTGGCGTCGGGCGTTGATATACTTGTATGGGCGGTTGCCGAACTGCCTTTTCCTCTTTCCAGTCCGTCTGATCCACAGATAAAAAGGTTGGTGTGGAGGAGTGGTCGGAAAAACGGGACCGTGTTATGGACACTTGGGCATACTTCCCCAGCCGATTATTATACTTTCAGGAGAATTATAGGCTATCCAAGTATGCGAAAACGAGTGCTGTTTCATACTCGTCCCAATTTGAGGACGCTTCTCTACTATGAGCTTCTTAAGAGTTCTGAAGGATTTGTAAGCCGTTATACCAAATCGCTTTCATTAATCTAATTTAAGCCATTTGAAATAGGTCAATTTTGAGACCATGTCTCTGTTGCTATCCAAGTATGAGAAACTATCAATAAGAGCTTTTTGAACATCATCAAGTGACGCGTAGGCAGTA
>JAAYWB010000076.1 GCA_012516855.1 Candidatus Cloacimonadota bacterium | reverse complement strand
GGCAACGCGTTCAGCCGAGTGATACTAATCAGTCGATTGGCTTTCGCATTATATTCTTTTGTGTGATACGTTATCTTGAGCCGCGGAACCTTCTCTGACGCGAGCGTCGTGCAAGGGTGAAAAGGTGAAGGGGTGTAACCTGGTGTGAACTTGGGAGCACTGATCCCGGAGCCTGTTTCACGCTTTCATGTTTTCACTCACAAGGCGTCAGCGATGGTGGTCATAGCAGCGGGGCCACACCTGTTCCCATCCCGAACACAGCAGTTAAGCCCGCTCGCGCCGATGGTACTGCACGGGCAACTGTGTGGAAGAGTAGGTCGCCGCCATCGCTGACGCCTTTACTATTTCCAATCAGGATATGCCAGAATAGTGCAGTTTGAAATGTGTCCTGCTTGACGGGCTCGCAATCCTGGATAAATTATCTGTATTAAGTTTCACGGAGCCAAGATGGATCAAAAACTGAACAAGATATTTGCAGATATCAAGCACAAGACCCAATGCAGCCTGGGTCCCCGGGCTTTCCGCGACGCCAGGGCCTGGCGCATGAAAGACGAGATTGAAGACAACATGCGCACGAAATTCGCCGTGGACCGCGACCGCATCCTTTACAGTGGAGCCTACAGGCGCTATCACGGCAAAACGCAGGTCTTTTCCTTCACCAACCTCATCGACGAGGAGATGACCAACCGAAACCTTCACATCGCCTACGTTTCGCAAATTTCACGCACCATCGGCAAATATCTAGGCCTTAACACCGAACTGATAGAGGCCATCGCCCTGGGGCACGACCTGGGTCATCCTCCCTTCGGCCACGACGGTGAAACGGCATTATCCAAAGCCTGTGTCGCCCACGGAATCGGGCATTTCCACCACAATATCGAATCCCTGCACATTGTGGACCACATATCCCGCAAAGGCAGGGGCCTCAATCTCACTTTCCAGGTGCGTGACGGAATCGTCTCCCACGACGGCGAGGTGCATAACACTCAGCTAAAACCGGAGGCCAACAAGACCGAGGAGCGCATCGAGGAATACATCAAAGCCAAGAAAGCTGGGCGCGATTTCAGCTGGATGCCCGGAACCCTGGAAGGATGCGTGGTGCGTATAACCGATACCATAGCCTACATCGGACAGGACATCGAGGACGCCATCCGCTTCAACCTGCTCAAGCGCGAAGACCTGCCCAAAGAGGTGACGGAAAAACTGGGCAACACGAACAGCCAGATCATCGACACCCTGATCAAAAGCGTGATAGTGAACAGCCACGAACAGGACTGGATCGCCTTCGACGAGGAAACCTCATATTACCTTCTGGAACTGAAAAAATTCAACTACAAACACATCTACACAGACGAAAACGTCAAAACATCCAACCGGATCATCCACCGCACCATGGGCCTGTTGTTCGAAAAATATCTGGAGGACATCACCGAAGGCAACCGTGAATCCAAGATATTCAAGCATTTCTTGGATTTCAAGTCATCCGCCTATCTGGAGAAATTTTCACCTCCGGAGCAGGTGCGGGATTTCATCGCCACCATGACCGACCGCTATTACAACGAGGAGATCAAGGACCATTTCCTGCCCTGGAAGTGGTGAATTCATAAGCTTGGACTGGACTTGCGCCGTATTTTCTACCAAGCTTAATTGTATATCAAGAATTCATTGTTTGGATGCGGGGTCAGGTTGCTCCTTCAGTAGGCTCTGGTAGATGGCGTAATTCTCCGCGTCAAAGCAGAAAAAGCTCACCTCCATCTCGGGCCGCGCTTCCAGAAATTCCCGCACCGTCTGGATGGCGATCCGGGCTGCCGGTTCCTTGGGAAAGCCGTAAACTCCTGTTGAAATGTTCGGAAAGGCAATGGAGCGCAGTCCTTGCCGGTCTGCCAGTTGCAGCGACTCCCGGTAGCAGGAAGACAAAAGCTCGTTTTCACCGTGGTTTCCGCCTTTCCAAACCGGGCCCACGGTGTGGATCACATATCTTGCCGGAAGCTGATAGCCCCGCGTCAGCCTGGCCTGGCCGGTGGGACAGCCGCCCAGAGTCCGGCATTCAGCCAAAAGTTCCGGCCCCGCTGCCCTGTGAATGGCGCCGTCAACACCGCCGCCCCCCAGCAGGGATTTGTTCGCGGCGTTCACGATGGCATCGCCAGCGAAATCCACAATATTGCCCTGTGTCAATTTAATCATATCTCTACTCCTCTGCATTCAGATGATCGATCCTGACCGATAAGCTTTTAGATGCAACAACACGCGCCAACAAGCAATCTTTTCCTTCGCTTAGCATATCAAATTCCCACGAAATGGCTTGGTTGTTATTCATTTCCAACCAGCTGACCGGTGGATTGTTACCTTTGTCGCTCACAATCAATGTAAAGCCAAGCGGCAGTCGCATTGTTTTAATCTTGTAAATCCAAGTCAAGTTCATTTTTAACATTGACCTTCCTCGCAGCGACGGGCTGATGACCCAACCGGCAAGGACAAAAGGATGCTTTGGGGTGATTATTCTTTACTGCCGACGATGCTTGTGCCTCGCTCGACGCCAGCTCCAAAGCCCTTTGGCCGTTAAGGCCCTTTATTGTGTCCCGGAGTCGCCTCCCGTATGATGTCCGCATTTGATGCGAGTATTTGCCGGGAGGCGGGGGAGAGGGAAAGTCGAGACCGCTCAGGGTCTGACTCACAGGACATTGTGGCGGGTAAGCAGTTGTTGCGATCTTTTGAATCAAGTGGCTTCTGACTCTCAACCACACCCTCACTATCGTTCTGACTCCCTCCGGGCTTTCCCTGCCGATATGAAAGAGAGCCTCACTTTACAGCAGCTGTTAAGGTTTGACATTTCAGGTGTCACTGCTTGCTTAGAATTTGCTTGACGGGATGTGGCCAGTCAAATGAGAGTGAAAATGGAAAAACTCAAAAAAGCGAGGTAAAAATGGACAATTTCCAGATTCGCTCTGAAGCGCGACGTCTGCTTTCGGGCAAATGGTGGATGTTGGCTTTGGTTTGGCTTCTTTACTGGTTGCTCAATTCTGTGTCGGGTGAGAACCTGATCGTTGGCGGCCCCCTCACCCTGGGCGTCAGCGCGCTGTTTCTTAAAATCAACCGCGGGCAGGATTTCCAACTGGAGGAGATGTTTTCCGGATTCAACGATTTTTGGCCGCGCCCTGACTGCCTACCTGCTGATCCTGATCTATGTGCTGCTGTGGTCTTTGCTGCTGATCGTGCCTGGCATCATCGCCGCCATCAGTTATTCCATGACCTATTTCATCATGGCTGATGATCCCCATATATCGGCTACCGATGCCATGCGCCGGAGCAGGGAAATGATGATGGGGCACAAAACGGAATACTTCTGGCTGATGCTCTCTTTCATCGGCTGGTTCATCATCAGTTGCTTTACCTGCGGGCTGGGATTCTTCTTTCTATCCTCTTACACCACCATGGCTTCGGCGATCTTCTACCGCAAGCTAAAGGGAGACAATACAATTATCGCGGATACATTATAGCGGATATAAAGTGACACCCCAAATGTCATATAGCCATCACTGTGATAAACAGGTATAAGCCTTTATCTGGTGTAGAGATGCTTAGGACTGCTTTCGGAAACGTGTCACAGTTGTTTTGGACTTCTTTGGACTGGTTTCAGACTGATTTCGGAACATGCTGAAACTTAACGCAATAGACCAGGTGGAACACCCCGACAAGCATATCAAACCTTAGTCTAAATGGAGTCTTTACACGGATTAGTTCTAGCTCGTCATAATATTACGTTATGCCGGCCCTTCTTAGGTTGAGGCATCATATCTTAGGAGCTAAGTTCTGTAATCAATCTAAAACGATGGGTAGTGTCTCAAAGGTTGGTGTAAAATAGGGTGAGCCTAATGAAGAAAAAGGTTGAGCCGGATCCCACTCTTTGTTTTGATGGTTTAAACCAAAAAACTACCAGACAAGG
>JAAYWB010000075.1 GCA_012516855.1 Candidatus Cloacimonadota bacterium | reverse complement strand
ATGCGGGAGGCATGAGAGTGGGATGGACTCAACCGCTCAGGACGTGGCCGACAGGACATGGCAGTAGATAAGAATTTCTTTATCCCTCAAGACCTTACTAAAACGGTTTGATCGAGAGCCAAATAGAAACTTTTCAAGCATATGTGCCAGGCTATTGCTGTCTGATGACTACTTATTTTTCCAGAGAAAAGGTGCCTCTGACTTGGAGGAAACAGATTTTTCCTTGACCGCTAAGGCGAATGTTGATTAGTGTGACCGGAGCTGACAAACAGAGCAAGGACTCAAGTAAATGGTAGGTATTGTAAAGACATACACTACGATCGGAATCGACGGCCAGCTGCTGACGGTGGAATGTGACAGCGCCGGGCAGATGTATTCCGTGAACATCGTGGGCATGGCATCCAACGCCGTGAAGGAGAGCAAAGACCGCATTTTCGCGGCGCTCAGCAACTCCGGTTTCGAGGCCGCAATCAAGCGTTTCACCATCAATCTGGCCCCGGCCGACATCAAGAAAGACAGCGCCGCGCTGGACCTTCCCATCGCCATTTCCGTGCTGCAGAGCATCAAACAACTGCCAGTGGAATACCTCAGTCAAACCGCGATTATCGGCGAGCTCTCGCTGGACGGCAATCTGCGCCCCGTGAAGGGCGTTTTGCCCATAGCCCTGGCCGCCAAGCGAGATGGCATGGATGCTTTGGTGCTGCCTTACGAAAATGCCGAGGAAGCCGCCATCATCGAGGAATTGAAAGTGATCCCGGTGACCTCGCTGCGAGAAGCGGTGCTCTATCTGCGTGGCGAAATCGAAATCAAACCGGCGACGGTTGACAGGGACAAGATATTCTCCGTGCTGAACGATTTTCCCGTGGATATGCACGACGTGAAAGGCCAATATCAGGTGAAGCGCGCCTTGGAGGTCTCAGCCGCGGGAGGCCACAACCTGCTGATGATCGGCCCTCCCGGCAGCGGCAAGACCATGCTGGCGCGCCGGGTGCCTACGATATTGCCGGAGCTCTCTCTGGACGAGTCTTTGGAGGCCACCAAGATCCATTCCGTGGCCGGCTATTCCAAGCACTTCAAAAACGGCATCCTCACTACCCGGCCTTTTCGCGCTCCGCACCACTCCTGCAGCGAAAACGGGTTGATCGGTGGCGGAACTTTCCCCCGGCCCGGGGAAGTGTCTTTGGCGCACTTCGGTGTGCTGTTTCTGGATGAGCTGCCTGAGTTCAAACGCGGGGTGCTGGAAGTGATGCGCCAACCTCTGGAGGACGGGATCGTAACCATCTCCAGGGCCGCCACCAGCCTTACTTTTCCTGCTGATTTCATGCTCATCGCCTCGATGAATCCCTGCCCCTGCGGCTATTTCGGAGCCAACATCCCAAATCATTACTGCACCTGCGAGCCAGGTGCCATCGCGCGTTACCGCGGCCGGGTTTCCGGACCACTTTTAGACCGTATCGACATTCACGTGGAAGTCCCCAGCGTAAGCTACGCCGACTTGTCCGGTCTGCCTTCCGGAGACCGCTCCGCCGTCATCCGCGCCCGGGTTAACAAAGCCCGGCAAGTTCAACGCGCCCGCTATGCCGATGAAGGAATATTCTGCAACGCTCAGATGAGTTCGCGCCTGCTGCGAAAATATTGCAAGCTTGATGCAGACAGCCAGGCCCAGATGCAGCACGCCATTGACCATCTGGGCTATTCCGCCCGCGTATTTGACAGAATCCTGAAAGTATCGCGAACCATCGCCGACCTCGAAGGCCTGGCCAATATCAATAGCGACCACATTTCAGAGGCAATCCAGTACCGCACCCTGGACCGCAAATACTGGGGTTGAGCAAATATAACCTCCAAAATGGAGCTGGGGTTATGGAAGGGACCCTTGCGACCGCTTTTGATGGCGGTCGCAACGCCATTTTCGCGGCTTTGCTACTGCTTGTTTTGCTGCATCTACACTGCGATGAGGCTCTGGAGACACTGGAATGGCCGGGGTGGCAGAGATTCCCGCTTGACACTTTTTGAACAAGTTTTTTTAGTGCAACAAAGTATTAAGATTGCCTTTCCTGGAGGAAAAATGCGGTTCCAAGCCATATTCTGCCTGTTGTTGCTGGCTCCAGCCCTGTTTTGCGGGGCAGAGGCCACTGGCTGGGCAACGCACGAAAACCCCAAATTCACCTACAAACTGAAGTATCCAGCGGATTGGCAAGTGAAGCAACTGGCTGAGAGCGGCTGGTTCGAGGCCAGTTCGCAAATGGACAAAGCCTCTTTGCCCAACACTTTCCGGGTGGAGGTTGTCCCTCTGGACGAAGAGGTGCTGGATTTCACAGCCTTCATGGATAGGGATGACGATGATTTGCTCTCTGATCTGAAGAAAGAGAACCCCTCGCTGGATTCCAAAGCTGTTAGGATCAGCTCCTCCCAAGAAATCAGCCTTGGAACACACCGAGCCCACCGCATTGATTTCAGCTATCCACTCTACGGAGCCCTGAACCTTAGGGCTATCCGGGTCCATGTTCCTTATCAGAAGATGCTTTACACCCTAACCTGCAGCGCCGAGGAGACTTGGTATTTCGAGCAGGTGGAAGCGGATTTCGAGGCCATCATCACCTCATTTAAAATCCAGCGCCCCAATCAGGATTACCTGGACAACTACATCCGCACCCGGGCCGACCTCTCTGGCGAGGAATGCGTTATCCACTGGCAAGGGAAAGCTTACAGCTATATTCCTGGCGAACGGCGCAAGGACCTCTTCGACGTGGAGGGTTACAATATTGTGCGCGCTGTTCCAGACGAGCGGGGCTACCTGCTATTGGGCAAAGAGGTTATGCTGTTTCTGCACAGCCAGAGTGGCGAGATCCTCTCCACTTGGCAGAACCCTGTTTCGGGCAGGAATGTGCCTGTGCTGCACGTGTTTAACGACCCCGCGAATATGGATCTACGCTTCACCGACGAGTATTTCCAATTGCTGCATCTGGTGCTGCCTTCCAGCTTGGTGGGCGATCAGTTTGTCTGGCACAATGACCTCTTCCCCTATTATCCAAACGCGCTTCCCCGTCAGGAATATCCTCTCTTTTCCCAAAGCGACACCTATCAAGCGGCAGACCTTTCCCAGTATTTAGTTAAGCAAAGCGATCTGGAAGATCCGCTACTAAAGAGCGTTCCAGCCCTGTACACCTTCACCAGAATCTATCCCTGGCTGCCTTTCATGCGGATGGGCGAGCGTCCGGGAAATATCATCATCACGGGCCGCGGATGCAAGCTGGAAGGCGGTTTCGAAGATTTACCCCAATATCTTAAAGACTACGTTTTGACCAACGCGCCGGAATTTGCGCGGGCCCCAGATGCTTACAGCCAGCCCAACGCCACCATCTGGACAAACTTTAAAAAGATGGCCGAGTCCGGCCTGATCGAGCCTGAACAACCATAACTCAAAAACATCTTGATTCACCAAGGAAACTGATATGAAAACCAAACTCGTTCTTTGCCTGCTGTTGCTCGGGACCGCCCTGCTGGGCGCCCAAGGCTTGAACCCTTATCTAAACCTTATCCACAGTTCACGTTGCGCGGATGGCAATCTGCGCCTGCGCTGGACCGATCCCACCGGTCTGGGCTTGGACACCCAGTGCTGGTACAGCCCCGATGGCGCCGTCTGGCAACAAGCCTCCAGCGGAATATACAGCGATCAGCAAATGCAGGCCCTGATTCCCTACGAATTTGGGCAAAACCTGCGTTACCGCCTGCGAACGGAGCTGAGTCTCATGAACGAGAACCTGGTTTACATGCACACACCGTATCTTAATGCCGATCTCTTTCCCCCTCAATTGGGGCAGTTGGGCCAAATCGGCACTGACGCGGCGGGGGATTCCATCACCATATATATGCCCCACCTCGACCTCACGGAAAGTTGGTTTGGCGCCACCCAAACCAAACTCTACTCGGCTTTAGCCAATGTTACGAACAGCTTTCCAACCCTCAACAGCATTTTTTCCTACAATGTTTACCTGACCACCATTTCCAACCCGGATACGATTATGGACTCACTTTCCTACGCTATGGTCTATTCCTTTTACGTGACTGACTTGATCCAGCCTGGACTCTACAAATTAAGGATGAGCGACACCGGCATTCCCTCTTTCACCCGCATCGGCAACGTCCAGAGCATGGTGATGGACGGAAAGCTTTTTCTGAGCTGCAATCTGGCCGACCTGACCAATGACCCTGATTTTGGCGCCTGGCCCAATTCCGTGAATGCCCTCGTGGCTGCCAGCGTCACCATGAACATTTCCGTGAATCCAAGCACTCAGGAATTCAGCTTCGGCATAGGCGATTACAGCACTCCCGGCATCCTCTTCTTCGAAGACCATAACTATCAGGTGGCGCAAAATACCCTGCCTGTCTGCAGCGATATCTGGTTTGACACGACTAAGTTCAGATTCAATTATAACGACGCGGAAGGCGATTTTCCCCTAGTGATGGAGCTGGAGCTTCCCGACAGCCAAATCCTCGAGCCCATGCCTCAAAGCTACAACTACAGCCAGCCTGTCATATACTCTGTCCAGCTTCCCTATCTTCCTGATTCTGTAACGCTTCGCTACAGCGACAACGCCATCGACGTGGTGGAGGATTTCCACATCCTGGTAAGCGCTGATGACCCCGTCCAGGTCCCCGCTGCTAAATTCAGTTGCCGCCTCCCCAATCCGCTCCGGGGCGGAGAGCCGGTAACGATCAGCCTTTCAGGGCTCACCAAGGACGCGCTTAGCGTTCGGGTTTACAATCTGCGCGGCCAGAAACTGGGCACCCTCTTTGAAGGAAACAGCGCGCAAACCAATCTGGACTTGCCCTGGAATGGCACCATGAACGGAATTGGGCTGGACAGCGGTGTCTATTTTCTTCGGATAACGCAGGGCGGCAGGACTGCCAACCAGCGTTTTGTGATCACAAAATAAAGGATAACATAGCGTTAGATGTTCATCGATTATGCCCGGATAAGCGTCAAACCCGGTAACGGGGGCGATGGTGTTGTGAGTTTCCGCCGGGAGAAATACATCCCCAAGGGCGGACCGGATGGCGGTGACGGTGGCCGAGGAGGTTCAGTGATCGCCGTTGGCGACGAGAATGTTAATACCCTGCTCGACTACCGCTACAACAAGATCTTCCGCGCCGAAAACGGCAAACCCGGCGCCGGAGCCAGAAAATCCGGTGCTGGCGGAGCCAATGTCTATCTGCGCCTGCCTTTGGGCACCGAGATCTTCCACGTGGGTGAAGACGGCAAAAAGCTGAAAATCGCCGATGTCACCACCCACAACGAAGAGATAATCCTGGCCAGGGGCGGCAGAGGCGGCAAGGGCAATTGCAATTTCGCCACCCCCACAGACCAGGCCCCGCGACGCGCCACCCTGGGCAAAACCACAAAGGAAATGGAGCTGGAGCTTGTGCTCAAACTCATGGCGGATGTGGGTTTGGTTGGATTTCCCAATGCTGGTAAATCAACCCTCCTGAGCGCGCTCTCCTCCGCCCGGCCCAAGATAGCGGATTACGAATTCACCACCCTGGAACCCATGCTGGGCGTGGTCCGCGTTAGCGATTACCAGTCTTTTGTGATGGCAGATATTCCCGGCATCATCGAAGGCGCGCATTTGGGCAAAGGGCTCGGACACCAGTTCCTGCGCCACATTCAGCGCACTAGCTTGTTACTCTTTCTCATCGACATTGGCACGCCTGACCTTGTTGATACCTTTCGCACCCTGCGTTCCGAGCTGTATTTCTATGACCCCTTAATGAGCAAAAAACCCAGTTTGGTGGCATTCAGCAAGCTTGACACCATTCCCGCCGAAGAGCGCGATGAACTTGTTTCTACCGTTAACTCTCAGTTCCAAAAAGAGTTCGGGGTGGAGACCATCCCCATCTCCTCAGTGGGCCATATCAACCTGGATGAACTGAAATACCGGCTCTTCAAATTGCTGCAAAACCTATGACCAAACAACTTCAGGCCTGGCTCTGCCTCAAATCTGCGCCCGGATTGAAACACAGGGCCGCGCTGGACCTTCTGTCCAGATATCCCGATCCGCTGGCTTTCGTGGGGAAAAAAGACCATCCCCTCTATACCGACAATCGCCTTGATCCAGCTCTGCTGGAGCATTTGCGGAACGCAACACCACATCCCCGGCTGCAGCAAATCACCAAGCTATGTGAGCATTACAGCATCGAAGCTGTGTTTTATGGTACCGACAACTATCCCCCTGGCCTGGCCAACATCCTTGCCCCGCCACTGATTCTCTGGCATCGGGGTGATTTGGCCCCGGCGCTGGAGCGGGTTTGCCTGGCCGTGGTGGGCACCCGCAAACCCACAGCTTACGGCCGGGGAAGCTGCGCCAAGCTGCTAGCTCCCGTTTGCAAACATGGCGCCACAATCATTAGCGGACTCGCCATCGGCATCGATACAGTGGCTCACTATGCCGCCCTCGAAAACGGTTCACAGACCGTCTCCGTGCTCGCCAGCGGCCTCGAGACCATCTATCCTCCCAGCAACCGCGACCTGGCCAATCAGATAATCACCCGCGGCGCCCTGGTTTCCGAATACGAGCCAGGCACCAAACTCGACCCCTGGAACTTTGTCGCGCGCAACAGAATCATCTCAGCCCTCGCGCGGAATGTCTTCATCGTGGAAGGCCCTCTGGACAGCGGCGCCATGATCACCGCCAAGCATGCCATCGAGCAAAACCGCGATCTGATGGCCCTCCCTGGCGAAATCAACCACCCCAACGCGCAGGGGCCGAATTACCTGATCAAAAACGGAGCCCAATGCGTCACCTCCCCGGAGGACATCCTTTCCGCCCTAGGCCTGGATGTGACTGACAATCAGCAGTTGGAGATATTGCCTGAACTCAGCGCCGACGAGCAAAAGCTCTTGGACCTCTTCACAAGCGAACAACGCGAGTTGAGTTTCGACGATCTGTTGATCCGCACCGGCCACAAGTTCGGCAAACTTTCCACCCTCCTTCTAAACCTTGAACTAAAGGGCTGTATCAGTAAAACCGGAGGCAATTCCTTCATCCTGGGCTGATGACCGTGCCCACATAAAGCACAACTTTAGGTCTTCCCATAGAATCCTCTTTTTCGGCGTTCCCCGTTCTCATTTTTCTTGTCCCACCCAAGCTATCAACTCCTTCCTCCATTTCAAGCACATCTCCCCTAACTACCCGGCTCTCTTACAAATCGTGTGGTTTGGCCCCGGAGAGCATCATAGAATAGCGGAGATGTGAAGTGGCCTGGGAGAAGCAATGCTATCAGGCCGTTAAGGCCCTGTCCCGGTTCACGGACGCGCCTCCCGCATGATACCCGCATTTGATGCGAGAATCGTACGGGAGGCATGGGAGTGCGATGGACTCGAGCGTTCAGGGCTTGACTGACAGGATACTGCTGTGACTAAGCATTTGTGGCTTTCCATTGAATCAGGCCCTCTTTCAAACCGGGTCGGTAATCCGTTTGGAAGGGAGATCAGTAATATGTGATGGGAAGGTAAATTCGAAAGCTTGAGAAAGTTCTTGACAAATTTTCAGACTGGCTTGATGAGGCACATAATTGCATTTATGGGTGTTGCGGGTAAAAATATGAAATCTCGTCAGTCTTGTTTGAATTTTTTTTCAGGCAAAGCTGAAAACATAGAATGTGATTGGGAAGGCTTGGCGAATCCGCTTTAAGTCTTTGGTTTTAACGAAAAAAGATTGCCAGGGCTCACCGATGAGTCCCGGCGACTACAAAGGAGAATTCACAAATGAAGAAAGTTCTTTTATTCACCGTGATATTGGTGGCATTTGCCTTCAGCATGTCGGCTCAATACACGGAAGTTTACACCCAACCCTGCTTCAGCGATGTCGGAAACCTGTACACCAGTGCCCTGGACACCGCCGGTGATGTCGACTATGAGATCGCCGACAACTTCGTTAACGTTGCCGATCCAATCAAGAAAGTCGAGTTTTATGGCGCTTGCGGATCCTTTGCCGGAGACTGGTATCCCGGCACCCCCAACGCGCAAGAGCCCTTCATCGTCCGGTTCTATCAACAGGTAACTGGCTGGACTGTTCCGCCCGAACCCCTTACTGCCCCTGAAACCGGCACCTACACCGTGAAACTTTACGACAGCTATGGTGATGGCTGGAACGATGGTAAACTGGATGTCCTGGTGAATGGAGTCGTTGTTTTGGACGACATCACCCTTGCCTCCGGCGCTGGTCCTGCAGCTTACACTTTCAGCGCCAATGCCGGCGACATTATCTCCACTATCTTCACTGCCGGCAGCTGGGCTGGTGAAAACAGGTATGAGATTCTCGATCCGAACAATGTTGTAATCGCCACGGACGGCGAAGGCACGAACCCACCCACCGGTATTGATGTTCCCCAGCCGCCCCAACCCCTGATCGCTCCTGCAACCGGCACCTATACCGTGAACCTTTACGACGACTATGGTGATGGCTGGGACACCAGCCTACTGAGTGTATATGTGAATGGAGCCATCGTTCTGGAGAACATCACACTTGCCACTGGCGCTGGTCCTGAAGCTTACACTTTCACCGCCAATACCGGCGACGAGGTCTGCACCGTTTTCAAGGCTGGCGCTTGGCCTGGTGAAAACTGGTATGAGATTCTCGATCCGGACAGTGTTGTCATCGCCACCGATGGCCCCAATCCTCAGGGAATCGGATTCATCCCAGAGGAGATCCTGTATGAGCCTACCTGGGGAACCCCGGATTAT
>JAAYWB010000074.1 GCA_012516855.1 Candidatus Cloacimonadota bacterium | reverse complement strand
CACAGGTCTTCTTCGTCACGGAGAATCAAGCAATCAGCAAGCACGAAATGTTAAGAAAAAATCACTTGCCAAATATGACGGGGTTTCTATGCTGGCATACGTAAGAGACAGAATCTATAAAATACATATAAATGAGCTCGTAATTCAGGGAGGAATTATGAAAAAGACATTTCTTATATTTACCTTGCTTTTTATAGCGGGACTGGTGTTTGCCCAAACTACCATTAATTTTGATGACGCAACGAAATGGACACAAGGATCAACCGGTTTAAACAGTTACGCATCAGATCATACTTATATCGATGGAGTCTTTTCATCGACTGGTGGCCGAGCCCTTCGTAATACAACCGCTGCCCAAGATGGCTATCCAGGAGCTTTGGGAACCTATGCTTGGAGGTTGGAAAATAAATCTACTACAGATTGGAGGATAACCATCGCTTCCGGTGGGGTTTCAACATTCAGCATTGATCTAAGGCGTTGGGATGGGTCTCCATCTCCTGCCTTCGACTTGGATTTTTCTACAGACGGAGGAAGTAATTGGACATTAGTATCTGCTATTAATAACACTACTCTTGGTAATGTAAGCGATTGGAAAACTTTCAATGGGACCATCAACAGTGCCAACACAAACATTCTGATCAGACTTGTAGCTACGGGCAACACTGAAAGAATTCATGTTGATAACTTTGTGTGGACTGGTTTTGCAGGTGGAGCGAATGTCCCACCCTCAATATCTAATATAACTCAGACCCCCTCAACAGACATTATCAACACAACCACAGTTTCCGTCTCTGCGGATATCACTGATTCCGACGGTACAGTCACGAGCGCGCAACTGCGTTGGGGCACGGCTACCGGCGTTTATGGGAACACCATTGGCATGACGGCCTCCGGTTCGACCTATACCACCAATTCAAACATCCCCGCTCAGACAGCCGGCACTACAGTCTATTATGTGATCGATGCCACGGACGATGATTCCGCTACCACAACCTCGAGCGAACAAAGCTACACCGTCATCGCCCCGGCAACCACCACCATTCCCTACACAGAGGACTTCTCCGCCGGTTGGGGCCAAACCTACAGGTACGATATAGCTGGCACTAAACCCTGGTATATTTACAACAATGACAACGCTTCCTGCAACGGTTATGGCAGCACTTTGGAAGAACACTGGCTGGTGCTTCCGGGCATCAATTTCAACAACTACAGCAATGAAAGGATGACCTTCAATACCATCGCCACTCATGGCACCATCGACGCCAACAACTATCTGAAGCTCTTATACTCTAATAACTACCCTGGCTTGGGAGATCCCACATCCAGCACCTGGACCGAGATTGCCTTTGCTAATGGCGGTATAGGCGGCGGCGAAACCTCTTCAGGTGTGCTTGACCTCTCTGGCATCAGCGGCACCAACGTCTATCTGGCATTCAAGTACTACTCCACTAACAGCCCTACCCGCTGGGAAATTGATGATATTAATATCTATCTCGCCACTCCGCTTATCACCGTTAATCCAACCACACTAACTGGTTTTACCTATCAAGGCACGGGACCTTCCACTGCCCAGACCTTCACCGTTAGCGGAGCTGACTTGACTGCTGACATCGTTCTCACAGCACCTACCAACTATGAAATCTCTTTGAGTGAGAATACAGGTTACACTTCATCCCTCACTCTTACCGCTGCAAAGCTTGGTGTAAATGAAACAACCATCTACGTGCGCCTGAAAGCCGGACTGGCCATCGGAACTTATAACAATGAGGATATCACTTTATCTTCCTCAGGAGCCACAAACAAGACCGTCACCTGCAGCGGTGAAGTAACCACTCCTCCTCCGCCCAATGTTCCTACTGCAACGGCAGCAACCAGTGTTACCAATACCAGCTTCACAGCCAACTGGAACGCTGTCAGTGGGGCCACCGGATATTACCTTGATGTTTATACCAAAACAACAGGGGGTAATGCCAGTGATCTCTTCATTTCCGAATATGTTGAAGGCAGTTCAAACAACAAGGGCATTGAGATCTATAATGGGACCGGAGCATCAGTAGACCTCTCTTCCTATTCATTAAAACAATACAATAACGGAGCAACTATTCCCACTTATACTTTAGGTTTGTCAGGTACGTTGGCTAATGGCTCCGTGTACCGAATAGTTAACAGTAACCAGACGATTTTTGGCACAAATTATGACCTCTCAACCAATTCAAGTGTGATGGGTTTCAACGGCAATGACGCTGTGGCAATCTTCAATGGAGCCAACTTGGTTGATGTGGTCGGTCCTATTGGCGATGCAAGCGATTGGGGCAAGGATGTAACTCTGGTCAGGAAAGAGGCAGCGTCTGTTCCTTCAGCAATATATTCTGCCTCTGACTGGGACAGTCATGCAGCCGACACAATCACTAATTGGGGTTCCCACACTTTCTCAGGCAGCACAACTGTCACCTATGTCTCCGGATATCAAAACCTAAACGTTGGCAATGTCACTTCATATAATGTTGATACCGGCCGTGCCCCCGGAACCACCTACTACTATGTGGTGCGGGCTTACAATGCCTACGGCACCAGCGGCAATTCCAACGAACAAGAAGTTGTGACCCTTGATGGACCCGTGCCCGTTGAACTGGCCTCCTTCACCGCCACCATCAGCGCCCAGAACTACATCACCCTCACCTGGGTTACCCAGACTGAGACCGGGATGCGCGGCTATTACATCTACCGCGGCACTGACGGCGACATCGCCGGGGCCCAGAACGTAAGTCCTTTGATCCCCTCACTCAACAGCTCCCAGATGCAGACCTATATGTTCGAGGACACAGAGGTCTATGAGACCGGCACCTATTACTACTGGCTGCAGACCAACGACTTGGACGGCGCCGTGAATTACCACGGCCCCGTGAGCGTTTTCTACAACGCCCTGGGCGACAACCCCACCCCGGAGATTCCGCTGGCCACCAAGCTGCATGCCGTGTATCCGAACCCCTTCAACCCGCTGGTATTCATCCCCTTCAGCCTGGCGAAGGACAACGATGTGAGCTTCAAGATCTACAACTCCCGCGGGCAGATCGTGAAACACTACGAGCTGGGCAACAAGGCCGTCGGAAATTACCGCATCACCTGGGACGGCACTGACTACAACGGAAACACCCTCTCCAACGGCGTCTATCAGATCGTGATGACGGCGGGCAGTCAGGCTTACCAGACCAAAACAACCCTGCTTAAATAATTCCAGACCCTGTATATAAAGGCCCGGTGGTTAATCCGCCGGGCTTTTTTTTGTTCAAGTTAATCTATGGTGGGTTAGCCTGGGGCATGGCATCCGATAGCGGGGACCTGGTCTGGCCTGGCGTACAGCGAACGTGGTGAGCATGGACGGCAGGAACTAATGGAAGAATAGTTCCTTGCTGGCGTCGATGCTCGTCCCTTGCTCGACGCCAGCGTCTGGCCTGGGAGAAGCGATGAGGTCTGGCCGTTAAGGCCCTGTGCTGAACCCCGGAGTTGCCTCCCGCATGATGCCCGCATTTGATGCGAGGATTTGGCGGGCGGCGTGGGAGGGGGACGGTCGCGGGCGCTAAGGACGTGACCAACGGGACATTGCAAGGGGAAAAGCCCAGCCAAAGAATTTCATTGACAACATACCGCATTACCCAATGCTATGTCTCAGGCTGGTTAAGAGTGCCACGGACCCGGTACACGTTGACCCACCAGTACCGGCGCCCGCCGAAGCGTCATATTGGCAAGATAGCTTGGAAAAGCTGAAATGAAGTTCCCCTGGGAAGAGCCTCAATCACGCAAAACAATAGCAATAATATCAGGCAGGTAAAACCATGCAATACCCCAGAACCCGAAAAGACGGCACGATCGATGAATTCTTCGGCGTCAAGGTGCCGGATCCCTACCGCTGGCTGGAAAATGACCACGATCCGGAAGTGATCGCTTGGACCCAGGCCCAGCAAGCCCTCACGGAATCTATATTGAACCAGTATCCTGGCCGTAAAGCCATGCTGGAACGGATGCAGGAACTGGTGAATTACCCCCGCCAAACCGCGCCCATCAAGTATGGCGAGTGGTATTATTACCACCGGAACGATGGCCTGCAGAACCAGTGGGTGATTTACCGCAAGCGTCAGGACGGACCGGAAGAGCTGTTTCTGGACCCCAACACCATGTCCCCGGACGGCACCACCACGGTCTATTCTGTGGGGAAATCAAAGGACTTCCGGTATTTTACCTTTCTGGTATCGGCCGCCGGAGCTGATGCCGGTGAGCTGTGGACCATCGATACCATTACCAGGGAGTGGCTGCCAGACAAACTGAAGGACATGCGCCACACCGGCGCGGAGTGGTACAGGGACGGTTTCTTCTACAGCCGTTATCTACCCACGCAGGATGGCGTCCAGGGCGATCCTGGCCAGAATGTGTGGTATCACAAGCTGGGCACCCCTCAGGAGGAGGACGTCCTGGTGTATGAAGATGCCGTAAATCCCAGGCGTTTCCGGGGGTGCTGGGTTTCTGATGATGAAAAATATCTCTTCATGTATGAAAGAGGAGCTTCACCCGGAAACCGCGTTCTCTACCGTCCCGTGGATGATCCAAAACTGCCGTTCAAGGTGCTGTTCGATGGCTTCGAGCATGATTATTATCCGTTCGACAGCTTTGAGGAGGATTGCTTTTACCTATTTACAAACAAGGACGCCCCCAACCACCGGCTGGTGAAATTTCATCTGGACCATCCAGAGGAAGAGCACTGGCAGGAAGTGATTCCGGAGCGGGATTACCGGCTGGATTCAGCAAGCCCGGTGGGCGGCAAGCTGATCGCGATCTTCACCAGGGATGTATGCTCCCGGGTGGAAGTGCTGGATCCGGACGGAAAGTTTCTACGTGAGATACAGATGCCTTATCAGGGCACGGTCGGCATCGGCTTTGGGAAAAAGGAGGATCCGGAAGCCTACTTCTATTTCAGTTCCTATGTGCGCCCGGGCGAGATTTACCGCTACGATATCCCCGGCGACAGCTTCACCCATCACCACACCGATCCTGTGCAGGCCGATCTCAGCGCCATCGTGTCCGAGCAGGTTTTCTACCCATCCAAAGACGGCACTCTCATTCCCATGACCCTCATCCACCGCAACGATATTCCCCGCGATGGCAAGGCCCCCGTGCTGCTGTATGGCTATGGCGGCTTTGATATTGCCCTGATGCCGTCCTTTTCCACAGCACGTATCTGCTTGCTGGAAAAGGGATCCATCTGTGCCGTGGCAAACCTGCGCGGAGGTGGCGAATACGGCAAGCGCTGGCATGATGCCGGCAAGCTGCTGAACAAGCAAAACGTATTCGACGACTTCATTGCCGCCGCGGAATACCTGATCCGGGAAGGCTACACCAATCCCGAAATGCTGGCCATTAATGGAGGTTCCAATGGTGGATTGCTGGTGGGTGCCTGCCTGACGCAAAGGCCGGACCTCTTCCGGGCGGCGGTTCCCGCCATGGGCGTGCTGGATATGCTGCGCTTCCACAAATTCACCTGCGGCTGGAACTGGATGGCGGATTATGGCAATCCGGACGAAGAGCAGCACTTCCGCAACCTGCTGTCCTACTCACCCTTGCACAACATCAAAGAGGGAACACGTTATCCGGATACAATGGTTCTGACCGCCGATCACGACGACCGCGTGGTGCCCGGCCATTCCTTTAAGTTTGCCGCCACCATGCAGGACAAGGCAGATCCGGATGGCATGGCCCTGCTCTACACACAAACCTCTTCCGCGCACGGACCCAGCAGCCTTTCCAAAAGCCTGGAATACACCGCGGACACCTACAGCTTTATCTGCATGTGTTTGGGGGTGTGAGGAAATTTGTAATTTTAAGAGAGGGTCCATAGAATATGTAGAACCTTTTTCAACGAGGCGCATGAGAAAAAGGAACTTGACAAGCAATGCGGTCGTAAAAAGCTAACTTACCAAGAATAAAGCGACAGGAGCGCTAATGCCCAAGCTGAAGCAAGCCCTTGCAAGATTAGACAGTTATGTGCGGAATCAGCAGATCTTTTCCGCCGGGGCGAAGCTATTGCTCTGCGTTTCTGGCGGGGCGGACTCAGTGGCTCTACTGTTGCTGTTCTCGCGGTTGCGCAACCTGCGCCAGCTCACACTGCTGGCTGTGCACGTGGACCATCAGCTTCGCGGGTCGGAAAGCGACGCGGACGCTGAACTTGTAAAGCAGCATTGCCAGGAGCTGAGCGTTCCCCTCATCATCCGCAAGATATGTTTGGAGGCTGGCGGCGACCTGGAAAACCGGGCGCGGCAAAAGCGCCTGGGGGTGTTTGAAGAGGTGCTGGACGCCTACCGCTTCGATTTGATCGTAACCGCGCACCACAACAACGACCAGAGCGAGACCATGCTGCTCAATCTCTTCCGCGGCGCGGGCTTAAGCGGTCTGGCGGGAATCCGCCCCCGCAGCGGCAGGATCGCGCATCCGCTGCTCTGCTTTGACAAGCGGGAACTGGTGGATTTGCTGGAGGAGCGGAAGCTCGCCTGGCGCGAGGACGCCAGCAACGCTGACCAGAGTTTCAAACGCAACTGGGTGCGGCACACGCTGTTGCCTTTGGTTGAGCGTGAACTGAATCCGCGGATAGCCAGCAGTTTGGGCGAACAGGCCCAGATATTCGCGGCAGCGGAAGAGCTTGTTCTGCAGAGGGTTAAAACCCTGGTGAAGCGGATTACGCTGGAGCAGGAGCCGGAGCGGATAACCGTTTCCATCCCGGCTTTGAAGCGCTGCACGCGATTGGAACAATATTACGTTTTGAAAGAGCTCACCAGCGTCCTCAGCGGTAGCGGGAAGGATTTTTTCAGCCGCCACTTCCAAGACATCCTGGACCTGCTGGAGTCTGATGGCAGCAAGCAAATCCAACTGGGGCGGGGGTTGATAGCCAGAAAAGTTTACGCTGAATTGAGTTTGGAGCTTGAAAGCGAGGCACCGCCGGTTCCTGAACCGGTGGTGGTGATGGAAGACCGGGCCCGGACAGTTTGGGGAGACCACCGCTTTACCTTCAAGCTGCTGAAAGTATTGCCGACCCGGCGCGATGAAGACGCCCTGAACGTCTATCTGGACGCGGACAAGATCAATTGGCCCTTCAACATCCGCAGCCGCAGGCCTGGCGACAGGTTCATGCCTCTGGGTATGAAAAACCTGGTGAAACTGAAAGACTTTTTCATCAACGCCAAAGTGGGCAAATTTGAGCGCGATTTGGTACCTGTGCTGGATGACGGGGAGAAGATAATCTGGATCGCGGGGCAGCGTCTGGACGCGCGGGTGGCGCTGGACGAAGGCAGCACGCGCTTTCTTAAGATAGCGGCGGAAAACCTGAAGGCCAAGCCCCGGCGGGCGGCCAGCCGCAAAAAGACAGGAGAGGAAAATGAATGAGATGAATCGTGACCTGGCAGAGGTGCTGCTGGACGAATACCGCATCCAGGCAAGGGTGCGCGAAATCGGCAGCCAAATCGCCGGCGAATATAAAGACACGGTGCCGGTGCTGATCGGCATCATGAAAGGCGGCTTCATATTTCTGGCCGACCTCTGCCGCAGTATCACAATCCCCCTGGAAATCGACTTTCTGGCCATCTCCAGCTATGGCGCTGAGACCTCCAGTTCCGGCGTGGTGAAGATTCGCAAGGATATCGACGTGGATATCACTGGCAGGCACGTGATCGTTGTGGAAGACATCGTAGACAGCGGGCTTTCGCTGCAATACATCAAAGATTATCTGGTCAAGCACGAGCCCGCCAGCCTGAAGATTTGCGTCCTGCTGGATAAGCCTGCGGCGCACAAGCAGGAGGCTAAATTTGACTATGTGGGCTTCGAAATCGGCAATGAATTTGTGGTGGGATACGGGCTGGATTTCAAATCCCAATACCGCAACCTGCCCTACATCGGCATCCTAAAGGAAGAGATCTATTCATGAAACATACAGTTACCATAATAGCGCTACTGGTGCTGAGCCTGGCTTTGTCAGCAGCCGACAGCCTGTCCTTTCCGGCCCAGAGGGCCAGGGATGTGGCTCAGAGCAACCAGGTGGCGCAACAGTTTTCAGATCTGCTGCTGTGGTTTGTGATAGCCTTGGTGGCCATCACAGTGATCAGCGCGGTGCGCATCTTTCTGCTCAAGCGGAAAAAACCGGGCGAAAGAGACAGCTATAAACAGCCGCAAACGCCGCCACGAACACCGCGTGACCTGCAGCCTGACCAGCAGCTACGCCAGCCGGCCAGAGCCCCTGTTTCCTGGACCTTTGTGATAGTGATCCTGGCACTGGTGGCGCTGATGGTGTTCAGCTGGTTCAGTGGACAGGAGCATATTGGCGAGGCAAACTATTCACAATTCGCCGCCGCGCTGGAAAAGCAACAGGTAAAATCGGTGACCTTCACAGAGCAGGACATCGTTTACCAAACCCGGGAAGGCAAGAAATTCCACACCCTGCTGCCTCCGGTTGACGATCCCAGCCTGATCGAACAATTGCGGGCGCAGAATGTGGTGGTGATAACCAAAAAACCGCCGCGCTGGACGGGAATCCTTTCCTACCTGATCCCTTTTGTGCTGCTGATCGGATTTTGGTGGTTCCTGATGCGGGGCATGAACAACCAGAACGCCAGGGCCTTCAGCTTTGGCAAAAGCCGGGCCCGCATGCATGAAGGCAGCCGCAGCAACATCACTTTCAAGGATGTGGCCGGGGTGGACGAGGCCAAAGAGGAACTGCAGGAAATCGTGGAGTTTCTGAAGGACCCGAAGAAATTCCAGCGGCTGGGAGGACGCATCCCGCGCGGAGTATTGCTGATGGGACGTCCTGGGACGGGCAAGACGCTTCTGGCCAAGGCCGTTTCCGGCGAGGCGGGGGTGCCGTTCTACAGCATCAGCGGCTCGGACTTTGTGGAAATGTTTGTGGGCGTCGGCGCCGCGAGGGTGCGTGACCTTTTTGAGCAGGCGAAGAAGAACGCGCCTTGCATCACTTTCATCGACGAAATCGACGCTGTGGGCCGACACCGGGGAACCGGGCTAGGCGGCGGTCACGACGAACGCGAACAAACGTTGAACCAACTGCTGGTGGAGATGGACGGCTTTGAGCCAAACGAAGCCGTGATCATCATCGCCGCCACCAACCGGCCTGACATCCTGGATCCCGCGCTGCTACGTCCGGGACGCTTCGACCGCCAGATGACGGTTGACCTGCCCGACATCAAAGGCCGCACCGAAATCCTGAAAGTGCACTCTGCCAAAGTGCCGCTGGCTGAAGATGTGCATCTGGAGCTGATCGCGCGCGGAACACCGGGCTTCAGCGGAGCCGATTTGGCGAATATCGTGAACGAGGCGGCGCTGATCGCGGCCAGACAAAACAAGCAAAAAATCAACATGAGCGATTTCGAGGAAGCCAAGGACAAACTGACCTTGGGCAAGGAAAAGAAGAGCAGGGTGATCCCCGACGAAGATAAAAAGCTTACCTCCATCCACGAGATCGGGCATGTGCTCGCTTCCATTTTCCAGGACAAGACAGAGCCGGTGCACAAGGTTTCGATCATCCCGCGCGGCTTCACAGCAGGCGCCACCCACTTCTTGCAGACGGACAAGACCGGCTATTCGCGTGGCTATCTGGAACAGCTTATGACCAAGATCCTGGGCGGACGCGCCGCGGAGGAGATAGTTTTCGGGGAACTCACCACCGGAGCAGGCAACGATCTGGATCGGGTTACGGAGATCGCCAAAAAGATGGTCTGCTCCTGGGGCATGAGCGAAGCCTTCGGTCCGATGACCATCGGCAAGGAGCAGAGTGAAGTTTATCTGGGCAAGGAACTCATCGGCCGCGATGTGCACAGCAACGAAACGGCGCATTTGGTGGACAGCGAGATCCGCGGTTTCATCACCCGCGCCTATGACAAGGCATTGGACATCTTGAAAAAGAGGCGCGATCTATTGGAAAAACTGGCTGCCGAACTTTTTGAGAAGGAAACCCTGGGCACCGACGAGATTTTTGAATTCGTGCTGGCCAACATCGACGACACGGACCGGGAGCAGGTGCTGGCCAAGTATGAGAAAGCCAGAGAACTGCGTTTCGAACACAGCAAGAAATCGGCCCAGGAAGGGCAGGCCTGAGCGGGAACAGATGAATCCCGCAGGAGGATCAGCGCTGGCAAAGGCTGCTGGATGGCTGCTGAGCAAATTGCGTGAGCGCTTCATCAGCCTCACCGTTCGCAACTACCGCATCTATTTTTCCGGGCACTTTTTCTCGGTGATCGGAATTTGGGTGCAGCGTACAACCATGAGCTGGTTTATCTACCGGCTCACAAATTCCGCTTTTTTGCTTGGCCTGATCGGCTTCCTGAGCATGATTCCGTCGCTGTTCGTGAGCCCTTTCGCCGGGGCTTGGGCCGACCGCTGGGACCGCCGCAAAACGCTGGTGCTCACGCAATCGCTATTCATGGTGCAGGCCAGTCTGTTGTCAGCGGGAGTGCTAAGCGGTTTCATCAACGAGGACCGCTGGTGGCCGCTGATCGTGCTGGCACTCTGGCAGGGCATCGTGGAAGGCATTGACGCACCGTTCAGGCAGAATTTCGTGCTGGACCTGGTTTCCAAGCGCAGTCTGCTGCCGAACGCCATCGCAACCAATTCCGCCATGTTCAATTCTGCCCGGTTGATTGGCCCATCCATCGGTGGGGCGATGATCGTAGCCTTTGGCGAAGGCATTTGCTTTCTGATCAGCGCAGTAGCCTATCTGGCGGTAATTGCCTCACTGCTGACCATCCGGATCAACTATCCACCCCTCAAACCCAGCGGAGTGCCCATCCTCAGCAAGATCAAAGAAGGTTGGAGCTATTCATGGCACAGTCTGCCGGTGCGTTGGCTGATCGCCAACCTGGGCGTGTACATGCTCCTCGCTATGAGCTATAGCTCCATCATTCCCGTGTTCGCGCGCGATGTGCTGAAAGGAAATGCGGGCACCCAAGGCCTGCTGCTTACCTTCGCGGGGGTCGGGGCATTGACCAGCGCTTTTTACATGGCAGGGCGGAAGACCATTAAAGGCCTGCCCTACATCACAGCGGTGTTGGGCTGCGTGGCCAATCTGGCCCTGATAGGCCTGGCTCAGAGCCGAAGCATCGTGCTCAGCCTGGTTTTCATGGTCTTCATTGGTCTGGGCATGACTATTCAGATGAGCTCCACCAACACCATTCTGCAAAGCGTGGTTGATCCCAATATGCGTGGTCGGGTGCTGAGCGTTTACACCATGACCTTCCAGTCTGTGATGCCCTTCGGCAGCCTGCTGATTGGCTCACTCACCCGTAAGCTGGGGCCGCAGACCGCGTTGAGCATCAGCGCTGGCATCTGCCTGTTATGGTCGCTGAACGCGCTACGCAATATCCCGCATTTGATAACTCACATCCAGCGCATGCTGGTGACAAACCACAATACCGAAATCTACCGCCCGCTGAAGGTTACGGTGATGTATCCCGGAGTGGAAGGATGAAAACCTGGCTGCATCTGGGCGAAAAAACCCCGGATTATCGCAGAGTAATGAGCGCTCAGGATGACATCCGGATCGGCGGTAAAATTATCCCCAAGGGGAGGACCGTGATCGCGGAACAGATCGCCGGCGCTGGGATCCACGTCTGCTCTGAAGCGGATGGAGGCGCTGGCTGGGGCGACCATTCCCAGATTGCGGGGGTTGACGCTTTGATCACATCCGTTCCTGGTCAATATCTGCTGGTCCGTACCGCTGACTGCTACCCCGTACTGCTTCAGGACGCTCAAAACCGCGCTGTGGCAGCCATCCACAGCGGACGGGAAGGCACCCGGCTGAATATCGTCGGAAAAACGGTGCGGGTGCTTCAGGATGAATATGGCATTCTGCCAGCCGAGATTACAGCCCATATCGGCGCTGGCATCTGCGCTCGGCACTACGAGGTGGATGAAGCAACCTGGGAGAGTTTTAACACCAGCCTGAAAGAAATGGGCTGCGCCGCTGACGCTGCCCCGGCAGGCTCCCGTCATCTGGATCTCCGTCTGGCCATATTCAGGCAGCTGATCGCGGCCGGGATACCTTTTTACGACATCGAACAGCAGTTTGTTTGCACATTGGAATCAGCTGTGCATCATTCCTACCGGCGGGACAGGACCAGCAACCGCCAGATGAATTTAATCGGACTTGAATATGAATAAGATCCTCACCAACCGGGCTGGAACTCTGAGACTGGAGCTGCGCGATGACAGGCTATCTGCCTGGCTTACCATCCGCTCTCACGGCAGGCTGATCGACGAGCAGGACATTCTGGACCTGATCGAAGAAGCCGGCATCAAAACAGGCTTTGAAGAAGCAGCCAGATATATGCGTAAACACGGCTTGGAAAAGGATTTTGATATTCCCTTCCCTATTGCCATGTGCGACCGCGTGAAGGGTGAAAGCAAGCTGAACTACTTTTTCGACCTCAACCAGGCCAAAAACTTCACTGGCCGGGTGAGGCCGGAGGAACTGGCCAGACTTACCTGCATCGAAGCTGGCACCGTGATCGCGGATTACAGCAGCAACATCTTTGATCGCCAGGGCTCTATTTACGATATCTACGGCGAAATGCTGCAGGACGAGGAATTCGATCTGGAGGCGGCTGGGCTGGTAGCCGGAGACAACGTAACCTTCAGCCTGGACAAACGCCACTTTGTAACTGAGCGGAAAGGCTTTGTAAGCGTGGATGAGAACGGCCGCATCGGGATTATCGAAAAACTGGTGGTGGAAGGCGATATCAGCGACACCATGGAAGAACTGCGCTCTCCGGCTGACCTGGAGGTCTGGGGCAACATCATCAACAGCACGCTGTTCTGTGCCGGAAACGTCGAACTGCGAGGTGACATTATCAACTCCACGCTAAATTGCCGAGGCGATCTGGTCATCTGTGGCGAGATCCGGGACTGCTGCCAGCCGGGGGTGCAGATAGGTGGAAACTTGTGCTGTAAAGGGATCAAAGCCTCCCGGGTGTTGTGCCAGGGCAGTATCAGCTTCGAAGACACCGTTGAGGGCAGCGAAATCGCGGCAGACGGCGGGCTGGAAGCAGAAAAAGGCTCCTTGCGCGGTGGCCAGATAGAATGTGGGGGAAATGTGGTCCTGCGTGAGCTGGGCGATCCCTCTGGAGGCGAAACCAGGCTGGAAATCACCATCGGTCCCTATCACAAAGCGTTGCTGATGCAGATGACGAAGGAACTGATCCGCCTGAAGGAAACACCGGGAGAAAATCAAAGCCTGATCGACGACCTGAACGCCCAGATCAAAGCCAGCGAAACAGAGCTGGACAGCGAACTGAACAGATTTTTGAACCGCCCGGGCGATGAGAGGTTGGGCTTGCGTGTGCTGGGAACAGTGCATCCTCCGGTGTTGGCGCGTGTGCTAAAACATGAATATAAGGTCCAGAGCAGGCAAAACGGCTTGGAACTCTGGGAAAAAGATTAAAGGACAATGGACATGAAACATATAATAACGGTGATTCTGGCGCTTGCGGCCACTCTGGGCTGGGCTCTGGAACCTGAATTCGCCTCCGACCCGGCCATCTCCCCTGATGGAGAGCAGGTTTGCTTCGTTTATGACAACGATCTGTGGCTGGTATCCTACAACGGCGGCGACGCGCATCGGCTTACCGCAACTGAGGCTGGGGAATGGGGGCCTTGCTGGTCTCCTGACGGGCGTTGGATCGCCTTCAATTCCAACCGTGAAGGCATTACGTTGCCCTATTTGATCGAGCCGACCAGTGGAATCACCCGACTCATCATCCGTGAAAGCTTCACCGTCAGCGATTGGTTTGCCGATGGCCAAAGCTTGCTTTGCACTAGGTACAGCCCAAGTTTTGGCAGATCCTTTTTCCGTCTTGATCTGGACGGCAGCCGACCTGTGTTGCTGGCTGAAATCGGCGACAATTATGCCACTCTGGCGCCGGACAACAAGAGCCTGGTTTTCAACCGCGACGGCAACCCCTACCGCGAAGCTTACCTGGGCAGCATCGCTGGCGAGCTTTGGAGCATAGATCTGGACAGTAAGAAATACACCCGGCTCACCCATACGGAATTTACTGAACGCTATCCCCGCTATTCCCATCTGGACAGCGCGCTCTACTTCTGCGCTTCCGACGGTCAACGTTTTCAGATTTTCCGGGCGGACAACGGCAATTTTGACTCGCCGAGGCAGTTAACAGATTTCCCACTCTGGTCCGCGCGCGACTTATCCATCGCCAGGCAAAACGACCGCATCGTCTTTGAGCACTTTAACGAAATCTGGCGCTGGCATCCAGTGACAGGGCCTTCCAAGCTGGAGATCAACATCAACAGCGACCTCTGGCGTCCCGACCTGCGCCGGGAAAAAATGAAGGACAGCTTTGAAGCCTTCGCCATCTCTGATGATGACCTGCTGGTGGGGTTCAAATATAAATACGATACCTTCTTCATCCCCCGTAAAGGCGGCGAGGTGAAGAAGATCAGCCACAAACAAAGCTCCATCGGCGACCTGGCTTTTCTAAAGGACAACCGCACCCTTGCGTTGCAAATGATGGACAAGGGTATCAACAAGCTTTACACAGTAACTTGTGACAGCCTGATGCAACTTAGCCAGGTGGAATGGTTCGGCGCGGACAGCCTGGACGTGGAAAGCATAATGCGCGACCCCAGCGGAAAATGGGTTGTTCGCTACGGAGACAACCGTCTCAGCGGCAGGATCGCGGTGGCAGATTCCAGTTTGACGGATCTACGTCCTCTGAACGCCAGGCGTCCCATCGCCAGCAACTTTGCCATCAATTCCAGTGGAGACTATGCCGTTTACGCCACCACCCGCGAGGATGTTTGGATGCGTGAGCTCTGGCTTTACGATTTTGCAGCCGACGCCCATATCAAGATCATGAATGACGATTCCTGGATCCGTGGCTTGGCTTGGACCCCAGATGACCGCTCCATCCTGATCGGCCGTTCCAACGGCATCTATCGCCTCGACCTGGTTCCCCGCGACGAATATGAATACGAGACGGACAACTGGAAAGAGATTTTCAACACTACCACCGGCGAGGATGGGGAAGAGCTTATCGTTAGCGACAAGGTGATGGAAGTCACGATTGATGCGGAAACCGACACCCTGGCAAAGGCAACTGAGGACGAACCCACTCCGCGCAAGGAACTTAACATAGTTTGGGAGGGCATCGAAAAGCGGCTCTCTAGAGTGATCAATGAACCGGAGCGCTGGCTGCGAGTGGAACGCGTAATTGATGACAGCACATTCTACTACATATCTGACGGCTATGATGAAGACAGCAGTCTCAAACTCAAAAAGGCCAATATGTTCGGGGATAATGTCAAGGAGGTCCAGGACCTTGGCAAAAACGCCTCCAGCCTGCGCTGGGTGAGGGAGAAGCTTTACTATCTGCAAGGCGGAAAGATTCGCTGGTATGATCTGGACAAACGCAGCAAGGGTGAGCTAAGCACGGAATTTGATTATACTTACAGCACCAGTTTGCTGAACACCCGGGTTTTTGAAGAGGTCTGGGGCGTGTTTGGCCTCAATTTTTATGACCCGAACATGCATGGCCAAAACTGGCAGGCGCTCTACGAACTCTACCATCCTTACGCCAACCGGGCCCGTTCCATCGAGGACATCAGTTCCATCGTGAACGAGATGATCGGCGACATAAACGCCTCCCACACTGGGTTTTATCCTCGTAGGGAAGGCTATTCTTCACGCGGTGGCCAGCCTGCCTATCTTGGCGTGGAATTTGACTACAGAGAGGTATTGCCACAGGGAATCCGCCTGCGATCTGTTTATCCAACCTCGCGTCTGGCAACGTTTTATGGCATAAGGGAAGGCGACATACTCACCCACATCGACGGCAGCCCCATCACGCCTGCCACCCCGCTGGACTCACTGCTGGCAGACAAGACCGGCAAGCGCATCCGCCTGAATTTCATTGCCAATGGAGAGGAGAAGGAAGCCGTGCAGGAAGGCTTGAACTGGGAAAAGAACCGCGCTCTGCTATACGAATACAAGGTTAGCCGCAGCCGCACTGAGGTGGACCAACGCACCGGCGGAAGGGTTGGCTACATCCATATCCCGGCTATGGGCGACAATAATTTTACCAACTTCCAGCGGGAGCTTTTCCGCGACAACGCAGACAAGGAAGCCCTGATCATCGACGTGCGCGGCAATACCGGCGGCCATGTGCATGACCAGATCATCTCCCTGCTCAATAAAACTCCCTACGCTCTGTCCACTTCCCGGCGCTATAGCGGACAGCAAAACCTGGAACCCCGCCGGGCTTGGACGCGCCCCAGCATCGTGCTGGCCGACGAAAACTCCTTCTCCGACGGCGAGATATTTCCCATTGTCTATCAGGAGCTTAAGCTTGGCAAAGTGGTGGGCAAACCCTCCAGCGGTTCCGTGATCGGCACATGGGAGTATAATTTGCTGGATGGATCATCCATGCGCTTACCCGGCTCCGGGTGGTACAAGCTGGACGGCACCAACATGGAAGGCAGCGGCGTACAACCTGACATAGTGGTGGAAATCAGCCCAGAAGACGAGATCGCCGGACGCGACACCCAACTGTGGCGTGCCATCGAAGAAATCCTCAAGGAACTGCCATGATCGGCTCCGGATGGTTTGGACAAACAAGCTTGGGAGCTACAGGAGCCTCACAGCCAAAAAGGGATTCATGGCCGCTTTGTCGGGCTGGAGATCCACAGAAGCTGACAGGAAAGTGACACAGGAGAATCCAGATGTCCGACCGTGACGTACAAAACCTGCTCCATCGCGCTGAAGCGCTGATGAAAACTAACTGGATTCACGCGGTGCAGTTGCTGATCCAGGCGGCGGAGGAAAATCCCCAGGATCCCCGTCCCTTGATCGCTTTGGGTGATTATTACCAGCGACGCCAGCTTTACGATAAAGCCGTGAAGAGCTATCAATCCGCTTTGAAACTGAAACCTGGCGACAATCAGCTAAAGCTGATAATTGGCAATACCTTTTTCGCCCAGGGCGAGTATCAGCTGGCGATCGTATATTACGACCAGATTACTGATCCGCACTCGGATGTGCGCTTCAACAAAGCCCTGGCGCTTGCCTATCTGGGCCGAAACCGCGAAAGCATCGAGATCATGAAGAACCTGATGTCGGTGATAGACAACAATCCCTTCATCTATTTCCTGCTGATCGAACAGTTGCTGCGGGTGGAGGATTACGAAGCTGCGCAGCGCTACATAGCCCGGGCGGAAGCCAAAATCGGCCACCACCGCCATCTGCTGCTGCTCAAGGGACTCACTTACGCCCGTTTCCAAAACTGGCTGCTGGCGCTGAACGCCTTTCGGGAATATGACCGTAGCGGCGCGCTGATCCAAACTGAGCATGTTTTGATTTATGCCGAATGCGCCGTGAAATGCGGCGCTCCGGCTTTGGCCATACCGCCTCTGGAACGAGCCATTGAACGCAATCCCTATTCGATGGGGCTCTACGAAGAGATCATCCGCCTGCTTATACAGCAGAAACATACAGATAAAGCCCGTCATTACATGAATGAGGCCAAACGCTTTTTCCCCCTGCTGAGTCCGCTGCTGCAGCTGCTGCAATCGCGCCTGGGCAAATTGGGAGGCTGAAGATGGGACTGCACAAGCTTATCAATCCGCTTAAAAACTACGCTTGGGGCTCGCCGGACTTCATACCTCGCCTGCTTGGCAAAGACCCGGACCCAGCGCTGCCGGTGGCGGAAATGTGGATGGGAGCACATCCCACGGGTTCATCCAGTTTGCGCACAATGGAGGGGGGAATCAGCTTGCGGGATTACATTGACACTGATCCCGGCAGGATTTTGGGGCGGGGAGTGGTGCTTGCTGAGGGGCGGCTTCCATTTTTGCTGAAAGTTCTGGCTGTGGAGCGCCCTCTTTCCATCCAGGCACATCCTTCCGAGGCACAGGCCAAGCTGGGCTGGCAGCGGGAAAACAGCCTTTCCCTGGAGCCGGATTCACCCCTGCGCAATTACCGGGATCCACGTGCCAAACCTGAACTGCTCTGCGCTCTTACGGAGTTTATTGCCCTCTGTGGTTTCCGTGCCTATCGCGAGGTGGCGGAAAACCTGAGCAAGGCGGGCCTGGGCGCTTGCCTGAAAAGCTATGCGCCATTTGCCAAACATCAGAACAGGAACTGGTTCCAGCGCCTGATCCTGGAGCTTTTGAGCTTGCGTGAAAACAGGCTGGAAGATGCGTTGACGGCGCTGAAAAGCTCTTTGCGCGAAGATTCCGGTCTCGATCCAGACATCCGGGACTGCTGTATGCTGTTGCTGGAATATTATCCCAAGGATGCCGGGGTTTTTGCTCCGCTGTATCTGAACCTGTTCACCTTGCAACCCGGCGAAGCGCTGTTCCTGGCTACCGGGGTACCTCATGCCTATCTGCGTGGCGCTGGCATCGAGATCATGGGAAATTCGGACAATGTGCTGCGTGGCGGCCTCACCCAAAAACACGTTGATGTGGAGGAACTGGCCCGCGTTCTGGATTTTGAGCCCTATTCCGGTGGCGTGGTTACCCTGCAAGCCGATGGACCTTTTTCAGGCAGCTATCCCAGCCCGGTGCAGGAGTTTGAACTTAGGAGAATTGATCTTGGCGGCGGCTGGGGCCAGGGCTACGATGTGGGGCGGGCACCGCTAATCGTTTTCTGCGCGGATGGTTCAGCTATACTGGAGAGTCGAACTAGTAGACTGGAATTAGTCAAAGGCGAAGCGGCCTTTGTTTCTGCAGATGTAGAGAGTCTGCATTTCGCTGGAGACGGCACGCTTTGGCTGGCCACACTGCCAGCTCAGAACTGAAATTCAATTCCCAGGCTCAGTGATTCGATGATCTCGTCCTGTCCGGCGATGATGCCGTCGCCGTTGGCGTCCTGGTAAAACTCCCTGTATTTGCAGATCAGGTTGTAGGATTCGTTGTAGCCGTAAACTATCAGGCCGTTAAGCTCGGCACTGGTATTCTTCCAGTTTTTCAGGTCCAGCCTGTCCACATCCGTTTGGGCATAGTAGAGCGAGGCTTCGCGAAGTTTGGGAAACTTCTCAGGCATAAAGGAAAGCTTGGCCCAGAGTGATTTTCCCTTGGCGACCTCCGCGTTGAACTTATCCTGATAGGCCACTTTCAACTGGGCGAAATTGGCAATGTTGCCTTTGAGATAGCCGAACCAGCCCAGGCTGGATTCCAATCCCGTCAGGTCCTCGTCCTTGGTGCGCAGACTGTAATAGCGGCGGCCTTCCTGGCCTTCTATCCCAGTATAGATCACTTGGCAGCGTTGTTCGTCGTAGAGATGGTTGAAATAGGCTGGCAGGAAGCGATCGGTGAAACTGCGGAATTCCAACTTGACATCGAAGATCAGGAATCTCGCGGCCAGTCCCGGCAGGATGAGGCCGCTGCCATAATCCTTCATCACAGCGTATTCGCCGTAATTGCTGAGACGGAAATTTTCATTGTCCACTATCGGCAGTTCATAATCCACGCTGTAAACCCACATCGGCCTGGGATCGGGGTAGCAGGCCGCGGAATCCGGAAAAACGGCTGTGTCGAAGGGATAATCTGGATATAGCTGCCCAATATTGGGGAAAACCTCGTTCACATAGGGATTGAGGTTGGGGTGGTCCAGAATGGAGTTTCCGTTCAGGTCAATGTCGATCTGGTCCGGCACCCCGTCGTCATCGGTATCCAGCCAACTGTCGGGATCGAGCGGGAATTTGTCATAAACGTCCGGATAACCGTCCCCGTCGGTATCTGGATACTTGCCATAAGGATCACGGTCAGCGCCGAGGTTCACGCCGAGGGTCAGGTTTTTGAGCAGGGGCAGTCTGGTCCCAAGCAAGGGTTTGATGGAGGCGCGTCCGGCTACCACTTCGTTTTTGCTGATGTCATGCGTGTAAACCTCAAAACCGAAGCCGCAGGCATTGGTGTTGGCGCCCAGATAGCCGCCGATGGGTTTTTCCTCGGGATAGCGAAGCATGTTTGAATAGTCGTCGAAAATCAGGCCGTGCCCCAGGGTGTAGTCCGGAATGCAGCCGATCTTGAAGTAAAGAGAGTCGCGGCGGTCGGAAAAACGGAGGAAGAAAATCTTTTTGGCCACATCCTGCCAGGTTTCCCAGCCCTTGCGGCGCAACTTGCCCTCACCGTCGAAGAGCAGGTCGATATCCATTCCGATGCCCACTTTCCAGATCGCAACTTCTGGACGCAGGCGGAGCTGTGAATACCATTTGTTGTCCACCAGTATATTGCCCAAAAGCCCGCCCAGATTAAACTCCGGCTTGGTCAGCACCGGATAGGTGGGCTCTTCCCAAGCTTCGTCGCCTGGGAACATGTAGTCGTCATTCAGGCTCTGCGCGCCCAAAAGGACGGGCAGCAGCAAGAGGACTAACAGCCAGGTTTTGGGTGCCATCGATGGTATCAATTTCCTTTTTCGCATTGCTTTCGTCCCATCCTCTTTCTGTCAAGCAAAATATTCACGCCAGTTCAGGCTTTTGCCTCCTGCCAGGCAGGCCCTGTATGCGTTCTCACTTATTTTTTCAAATTGTATCAAATTTTTTTCAAATCGGCGTTTTTGGTGGTCTGCGATATCACGATTTTTTCAAAACGATATCACGATTTTTTCAAAATTAATTTCACGATTTTTTCAAATGGATTTCTTAATCGTTATCAGTGGAACAAGTTATGAATTTTGAATTGCAAATTGATAAAACGAAGCTAAATCAGGTGAAAATATCACGATTATTTCAAATGGATTTCTTAATCGTTATCAGTGGAACAAGTTATGAATTTTGAATTGCAAATTGATAAAACGATGATGAATCAGGTGAAAATATAACGATTATTTCAAATGGATTTTGCATATCATTGTCTGGCTTGCGATTATGTTTGGCACTCATTCAATCTGATTGTCTATCAAGACATCAATCTTTCTTATCATATTGAGTGGATAGGACTTGAACACTTTTGTAAGGAGAGCAAAGTCGCAACTACAAATTTATCAGTCGGGTAACCGCGAAGGGGATCAATTATCAGTACCCAGCCCACTCATTAACCCGGTTCTGCCGGGTTTCTCTCTCGGGCATCATTTAGCGAGGGCAAGGAGCTTATAGAAAGGATCGGTAGCAGTATATACTTGGCTGATCCCAATCAGAACTGTTACGAGGTTTTTTTCAATCTTGACATTGGCTATATAGAGAAAGGCATCGCACTGGTTGGTCAGGATGATGTGGGGTAGCTCTTGATACTCCTTGTCCAGAATGTGGGTGATGATCTTGTCATCATGCAGATTGGCAGGGCTGGAATGGCTGTTGTCTCCTACTCCCTTATTCTGATCCTGAAGCTCGTACTGGAGCTTGGTGAGTGATAATAGTCCATTCTGCAGGTGTTCTGTACCGATAGCTGCATTAGCGATCTTGCTTCCCGTAACCACTCCATCCAGGATGTGATTACCATAGATGCAGTTGGTCTGCAGTCCTCGGGCATCGAGCTTCCCGATAGTGCAGGTCTTGCCGCTGAACTGGCCTTGGGGATTACCGTGATCGTCCCAGAGCTCATAGAAGCCGCAGTCGGCTTCAGCTTCAATGCTGATCTCATAGTATCCCGAGTTGGGAGTGGTTTCGATGAGCTTCTTGCCCTCTGGCCAAGATTGACCAGGCCTGAGCAGTCGGATATCGACTCCCGATTGATGCTTCCGTTCTGTGCCTTCCATTATATAATAGCTGATGGCGAACTTGTACATTAATGCTCCTTTAGTAGTGTTTTATACTTCAGTCTGACCGTTAACCGTCTCGTCAGAGTCGGTGATAATGATGATGCCGAAATCGATATAGCCGGGACTGCCTATATATCTGGATTCTACACTGAACTTGACCTTAGTGGGATACTCGTGCAGATCATCCGGACATTTTGGCAGTTGAGCTATTGTGACCGGGAACTGGCTTTTGATGCTGTTGTAGGCAGTGTATTCCAGATAGAGCTTACCGGGACTGAGGAGGAAGTTCATCAGACCGTAGTATTCGCTTGGTTCGAGTACCGCTTCCAGATCGAAAGAGTCCTCCCGATAGGCCTCCCTTCTATGAATGATAGTGGGATCATAGGCGTTCTTCTTCTCGATACGGTACTTTTGGGATGGGTTATACTCGATCTGCCCATTGGGGCAGAAGAAGTAATAGATGCCCTCATCAGCCCAGCGGATAAGCTTGAAGCCCTTTATAACAGCCATGCTTTCACCTTGTATTCATCATCTATGTAATTCCGCTCCAGTTCGGTTATCGCATAGATCTTATTCTGGATGCGCAGCTTGGACTGGAGAGAAAGGTTGTATTTACTGAGCTGATCGATAACAGCTTCACAGCTCCACTTGGAGTTATGAAAGTCGATCAGGTAGTCTTTGATAAAGCCTTGCAGTTGAGTTGTATCGCCTGCCAGGATATCCAGACAGTTGATCTCCGGCTTCTCCGGATTGCCCCGTTTGCTGACGAAGCTGACTACATCATCCGCATCAATATCAATTATCGCACTGGTATATGCATCCTTATTCTTGAGCACAATGTGTCCCTCGGGATCGGAGAAGATGGTGGCATTATAGAGCATAAGCATGGCCTGCAGAGCTTTGATGTTATCGGTTTGCTCATCATTGTAGTTCTCATAGGCCTTGCCCGGAAACAGTTTGGCCGGGAAGAGATTGCCATGAAAATGAGCTTCGACCCAGTGGCCAATGTAATGACTGCTGCCATAGTTCCGACCATCTATTGATCCTACGGATACTAATCCATTATAGAGGGTAGTCTCGGAGATACCGTTCTCAATATAGAATCCGATAAACTCATTGGCAGCGTTTTCCAGTGAAGCCAGATCTTCCACCCAGTCGGTCTTTTCATCATATTCAATCACAACAGGACAGATGTTATTGAAGAACTTGTAGATGCGTCCACGATAACGGCCTTGGTATCTGGTAGTGGCAGGATTGGGATAAGTGGCTTTGATCACTTTCTTATAGGCAAATACAAAACTGATACGGTTTACTACGGTATCGATCCTGAAGCCACAGAAAGGACCCGGCCAGCCTGAGCTGTCATAACTGTAAGTCCAGCCACCGGTGGGGTTGGGAAATTGAATTAGGTCATCAAAGTCGATGTGGGCAATGGTCAGGACGCTATCGGAACTGATGTTCAAAGTTGGGATAGTGAACTGGTTGGAGTATGGAATGCTGATCTGTATCTTCTGCTCTATGTCTTGTATAAAGTAGGCGAGTATCCATTGGGGCTGATAACCAGCCGTAAGCGAGTAATAGTGAGTAAGGTCGGAGAACAGTGAAAGCAGCTTGATCTTATCGTAACAGGTGATCTTGAGCACTCCCGATGATACATCAAAGGACAGTTGCGATGTGTCTATAATGCCTGTAAAGAATAATGAGTTATCCCGATAGACCCTAACCTCGAAGTGAGATATGTAACGCTCATGCTCATTGTTGCCAGAGAGGATGTTCTCCTCTATCCAAGTGGTGGGAAAGCACTCAAAGACTAGCCGCTTGGGTTCACGGCTGTAGTTGGAGACCGACTGTAGCTTATCGGCAGAGACGGATAAGCTGATAATGGCTCTATTAGTGGCCGTATCTTCCATGCTATGCTTCACCTGGTTATAGTCAGAAGCATCGGTCTTGCCTTGAATGAAGTCGATTTTGAAGAGATTTGGCATTAGATCTCACTCCTGATCATCTTGCCGGTATCGGCGATCTCCGAGACCTTAACCGGATCATTGGAAAGGGGATCAACATTGACTTCGATGATGGGCTTGGAGTCCATGACTGTTTGCTTGAGGGAGACGATTTCATCTTTCAGGGTGGTAATCAGATCGATGAGGGTATTCATACCGCCTCCGGAAGAGATAGCGCCACCAGCGGCATAATATGAGCCCAGGTTACTGGGAATCGGCACTGAGGGAACAGGCATACTGGCGAAAGCAAGCTTCACCTGATTCAGAGGAGCGAAGTTGAGGAAGTCAAAGAGGTTCCTGCCTAGGGCTTTGACCCTATCCTTGGCGGTGATGTATTCATCACCTTCGGCTTCGATCAGGATACCTCCCTGATTATGGGAAGGTCCTGTCAATAGTCCTCCAGTGGCTTTCTTCTCAAACTTGGTGGCATTGATCCTGGCGATGTTGGCGATACCGGCAGCCATCGCAGCTGCAGCCGCCGCCACTGCCAGCCCGGGTCCCACTACCGGGATACCCACCATAGACTTATAGGCACCGATAGCGGCAGAAAAGGTATCCACATAGCCTTGAGCCATAGCTGAGGCTTTCCAGAGTTTGAAACCACGCTCGGTGTCCTTGTCCTGAGCTGCAGCGAGGTCCCCGAAGATCTTGGAGATGCCACTGGAAACCTGAAGCTGGTGATTGGTTCTGACGGTGTTCAAAGTCTCCTGCTTCTGCCTTTCGATCTCAACCTCGGTCATCCCTGCGGCAAGAAGCTTCTCCTTCATCTTCTCATAGTATCTATCCACTTCCAGAAGCTGCTTGCTGTAGCTGTCACCTATATTATCGAGGTCACGAGAATAGAACTCGTCCCGGATATCCTGCAGTTCCTGCAGCTTGGCCTTCTCTTCATCTTGACGTTCTTGGAGCAGTTTGACGTGCCGGGCATCTATCTCTGCTATCTGAACCTGGATCAACTGCTGCTCCTGCTGAGGCAGGTTCTGCAGAGCCCAGGCATAATACTCTTCCATGCTGGCCCTGAGAGCGGCATAAGAATCGACTCCCAGGTTCTCCAGATTGGAGAAATAATCGATCTCAACCTTGTATCTGGCTTGGACAGCATCCTTCTCTTTAGTTGCAAGCTCATTATCCTGTTGGGTCTTCCAGGCATCAAGGTTCTCGATAGCATTATGTTCCGCTTCACTGCCATCTTGGGTAAACTCTCTGATCAGGGCAAGTCGTCTCTGGTATTCGGCTTCAATCCGAGCAGTCTCAGTTTGTCTCATCCTGGCTAAATCTTCCATCAAGCGTAACGCTTCCTTGCGTCTGGCTTCAGCATCGGCAGCGGTTTGATTGGGTGTGGTGCTGCCACTTCCACCGCCTGAACCACCTGAAGGTTGAAAGCTCAGATCGGGAGCATCCAACATAGCTTGGCGATAAGCTTGACCTATCTGCTGCAGAT
>JAAYWB010000073.1 GCA_012516855.1 Candidatus Cloacimonadota bacterium | reverse complement strand
CCGGCAGTTCCGCGTTCCCGCTCTGGATTATGCCCTGATTGCGCAGGATGCCCACGCTTACAGCGCTGCCGATCTCCACCGTTCCCGCAAACACGCACTCGTCGATGTCAAGATCATAAAGTTTCGCCACGTTGCTGAGGGCCAAAGCGGCTCCGTTGCCGCCGTGGATGAAGCCGTTATAGATGTAGCCTCCGGAAAGGCTGAGGGTGTGCGGACTGCCTCCTCCGCAGAGGTCCAGAGTTCCTTCGTTCAGATCGATCCTGGAACCGGCCATACTGAGGTCTGAGAGCAGCCTCACCGGGCTTGCCGACCCCTGGTCCTTCATATTTAGTGGCGAGAAGTTGCCGCTGCCGGAAATAAACTGGTCCGCAGTTCCATGCAAATATAAAATTTCCGGCGTGAAAGAGCCGGAGTTGGTGATGTTGCCGTAACAGCGGAGTAACATCCCCCAGCCCAAGGGATGGTCTCTGATGGTGCCGTGGTTGGTCAGGTTGCCGTAAACATAAAGGCCATCCTCAGATCCGCCGCCGTTGCCACCGTAGAGGAAGCTACCGGCGTTGACTGTCAGATGGTTGCAAAAGCAGTCGTGAGTGTCACAGGCTTTTACCGGGCCGGCGATCACTACGTCGTCATACATTGTGGGAATTTGGCCTCCGCCCCAGGTGGCGGGATTGTTCCAGTTACCCCCGGCTGCCGTGGAGGTAATGGTGACAGCCCAGCCCTGAACAAAGACCAAAAACATTGCCGCAAAGGATAGAATGTTTCTCATGACCAGTCTCCCTGTAAGATTTGCCAACCTAAATAAATAAATCCGGGATATTAGTCAAGAAAATTTCCGGTTAAATCAGCCACTTGTGTGGAGATTTTGCAACAGATGGTTTGACAGGAGGTTGAACGCTGGCTTAAATCCCTTTCAGGGCGAGGCCTTCCCAGGGTTTTTTGAGGGTGTATGCCATCACCAGGCGCTCTTTGCCGCCGAGGCCGTCGGGAACGATATCCGCGTAAGCGTCCAAAACCAGATAGCGCCTGAAAGGCAGGCCGGTGAGGCGGCTGCATTCCTCCAGAATTTCGATGCCCTCCTGTATCACTTCCGGGGTGGTGTGTTCCATCAGGTTGTTGTTGCAGACGAACTCCGTTATCTTCAGTTTGGAGGCGAATTCAAGCTGTTCCTTCATCCGCAGGACCTCTTCCACGCTTGAGGTGAAAGGGCGGAAAGTGTTCACCACGAAGAGCATCTCATAGCCGCGCAGGGTGACAGCTTCAACGAAACGGCCCAGAGTGCGGCAGCCGGCAGGATCGCCGCCCACATCCAGAATCACGGTTTTGGCATAGTTTTCCACAGCGCCCTTGATCCGCGGCGAAAGCATGGGCAGGTCCGCGTGCTTGAACTGGCCTTCGGGCGCGATGACCTCGATACCCAGGGCGCTGTATTCTTCCTGGACGTCGCGGGAACGGAAATAGGGATTCACCACGTCCATATCCGCCAGAACGACATCATGCTCAGGCGTGTTCAGGGTTTTGGCCAAGTGAAGGGAAAATTCGCTTTTTCCGCTGCCATAGGCTCCGATGACAATGTAAAGGGGTTTGGTCATGATTCAAGTAACTCGCTTAGTTCAGTATGGGTTAGCACAAAGGCGTCGGCCAGGGCCCGGATTTGGGGATGAAATTCCTCACAATCCGAGTCGTAGATGGCCACAGCCTGCATTCCGGCAGCTTTGGCGGCCTGGATGCCGGTGAGGGTGTCCTCCACCACTATAATGTCCGCGGGGGCGGTATTAAGTTCTTGGGCGCCTTTCAGATAGATGTCCGGCCAGGGTTTCCCCATCAGCTTCTGGTCGCCGGTGACCACGGAGGCAAAGCAGTGCCAAATGCCGTTCTGGGACAGCACTTTTTCCGCCAGTTCACGGGAATTGCTGGTGCCGAGGCCGAGGGGGACCTTTGCCTGATGGAGTTTGGCCACCAGTTTTCCAGCGCCGGGCTTGAGCTTCACGTCGTTGGCATAGTGCCAGCCAACCATCTCGGTCCATTCGGCCATGATTTCCTCCGCGCTGTCGGCCAAGCCAAAGCGGTCCTTGAAATACTGTGCCGTCTGGATGAATGAATTGCCCTGGGGAAGGTGGTCGAAAAGGTCGCGGGGAACGGGAATACCGCGTTTGTGGAGGAAATCGCGGTCCACCTGGCGCCAGAGGCCCATGGAATCTATCAGGGTGCCGTCGAGGTCGAAGATAACAGCTTTATAGCGCATTTCAGTTCAGAAAATACCAGCGCAGGGAGGCCTGAAGCGACCCGGGCAGGGGCTCGGCATCGTAGATGCGGGAATCCAAAAGGTTTTTGTAGGTGACCTGAAAGTCGAAGCGCCTGCCAATCTTCACTCCGGCCCAGATGTCGATCACCAGCGCGTCTTCCCAAACCGTCCAATCGGGGTCGGGAGTGACAAAGGAACTGTGGCCGAGCAGGGAAAACCCGGTGAAGAGGGCGTTGTGATGGGAAAGCAGGCGGCTGATATTCAGATGGCTCTGGTAGCGCAGCTCTGGCTCCAGGAATAGTTCGTAAAAGCCGCCCTGCCAGACCAGTCCCGGCTGCCAGACCAGGTTCCAGTTGTTCCAGGTTTGGTCGATCCTGGCGCCGAGGCGGAGGTAATTCAGGTTCTGATGGTTGGGAACCAGATACGGGATGGGCTGGTTGAAAACAACTCGCCTACCGCCGGACAGGTTCAGGGAGTTTTGGTCCCAAAGCCAGTTCAGAAACAGGCCCAGATGGGCGTCGTCCCGGATCTCCACACGGCTCAGGGAATCCCCGGGGCTGTAGGGGCTGGGGATCCGCAGCACCGGCTCGGGCTCGCGATAGCGAAAGGAACCCAGAGCCCCGAACCGGAACCGGCCCAGGCTGTAGTCAAGATCGGCGGAGGCTTGCAGGCGCTGGAAATCTTTCAGCCTGACTATCGCCTCAGCGCCGATCCGCCCGGCCTCAAAGCCGATATCCAGGCCTAAAAGGTCGCTGTGGTCATCATTGGCCAGGGTGAAATCGCGCCAGACGAACATCCGCTCGTAGAGAGGAGTGAGGCTCAGGGCGCCGATCCGCAGGTTCTTCCAGGCCCGGAAGCGGAGGGCGTCGTCGCGCAGGGTGTCCGTGAAAACAGCCGCTGTAGCCAGGTCGTGTTCGTGGAGCAGGGCCAGGTCCAGCCAGGGCGAGCGCCAGGCCGCGAAAATGGTGCGGTGGCGGCGTTCCACACTGAAATCCTGACTCCGCCAGTATTCGTAACGCAGGTAACGCTGGGAGAGGATGTCGCGGTGATCGGTAACTGCCAGGTCCAGGGTGGTTTTGCCCAGAGGCAGGCTGATGTCGAGCACCACGGCTTCCCGGCCGGAATCTCGCTGCAGCCAGGCTCCGTCCTGGATGAGGAAGCCGAAACCGAGCTGGAGCCTGTCAATTCCGAAGAGGCGGTTTTTCCTTAGCAGTCCGCGCCCGAAAAGCTGTTCATAACCCCCGATACCCACCTCAATGGCGCTGAGGGTCACCTGGTAGGGATGGTCGATGCGCCCGTATGCCTGTTCCAGTAAGCTTTCCTGCCTGTTCAGAAAGCCCAGGGCGAACAAGTCCTGAAACCCCCTTGAGAAGAGTGAGGACCGCTGCTCAAAGCCTCTCAGGGAAAGCCTCGCCGTGTTTTCGGGCAATCCGTAAAAATAGTAACCGGAGCGGTAAGGCTCGCCAATGCTGTTCAGGGCAGTCTGTTCAGCCGGAGGGTGGAGGGGAGAGCGGAAATTCAGGCTTTCCCTTTCCCGCGCTATCGTTTCCTCGATTTCCTCAAGCAGTTGTTCCCGCTCCCACGTGCTTGCCTGGGCGGGGATTTCCGGTGGGGACAGGATCTCCAGGATGGCGTCGAATTCGGCCAGGAAATCGCTGGAGGGGATGTATTCGTAAAGCATCAGATGCTGGCTGAGCAGGGGTTCCAGCTCTGTTTTACCGTCCAGGACAGCCACCAGGCCGAGGGTGCTGTCGGGATTCACCTTCACCCGGAGCAGAACTTCCGGCGGATCGTAGCCTTGGGGCCAGCCTTCCGGCAGCACAAAGGCTTTGCCGCCCAGGCGCAGAGGTCCGTCCTGGGCGCAGAGGGCTGTCGCCAGCAGGATAAGCACGGCCAACAGGACCAGCTTTTTCACAGCCATCCGTGTTCCCGGTACCAGGCAAAGGTTTTGCCCAATTGGGCTTCGAGGTCCGGATGCGGGTCCCAGCCCAGGATCGACCTGGCTTTGGCGATGCTGCAGACCCAGTTGACGCCGATAATTTCCTTCATCTTCTGTTTGTTCAGCAAAGTTACTTTCCCGGTGAGGGTTTCGAAGAGTTCACCGGCGTGGAAGCCCAGCACGGCCAGGGGTACTGGGATGGCGATGTCCAGGGTCTTCTTTCTGCCCAAAGCTTTGGCGCAGGCAGCCATGAATTCGTGGTGGGTGTAGGTTTTGCCGTTTGAGGCGAAAAAAACTTCGCCCGCGGCCCCTGGATGGGAGCAGCAAAGCTCAGTGAATTCGTAGAGTTCGTCGATGTGGATGAGGTTCAGATACTGTTCCCGGCGTCCGATCCGGAAGCTGATCCCGGCTTTTACCGCTTTGAAGACCTGCAGGAAATCCTTTTCCCCAGGCCCATAAATAGATACGGGACGCACCACGACCCATTCCCTGGAGCATTCAGCCCGGATGATCCGCTCCGCGAGCAACTTGCTCCGGCCATACCAGTCTACCGGGGCGGAGGGTTCGGATTCGGTCACTTCCTCGTTCGCCCGGGAAGGGCGGGAAGCCGCCTGGGAACTAATATAGACCAGCCTTTTCGCCGTTTCTGAACGGTTGAAGGCCTCCATGACCCGCCGGGTGGTTTCCACATTCGCCGCCACCATTTGGGCGAAGCTGCGGGCGCGGATGGCTCCGGCGTTGTGGATAAGGATTTCCACGCCTTCCAAAGCAGATTCCAGACTGTTCTGATAATCCGTGCGGCGGATGGCGATGGCGGGATCGAGCAGGTCAGCAGGTGATTTCGGACGCACGATGGCCACAACCTCATGCCCCTGGTGGTGGAAATGGTTGGCGAAGTTGCTGCCCACAAAGCCATTGGCCCCAGTCACGGCGATTTTCATAGTACTTCCCAAATGCTGTAATAAAATGACATGGTGGGCGCTAAGGGACTCGAACCCCTGACATCATGCGTGTAAGGCATGCGCTCTTCCAGCTGAGCTAAGCGCCCACTTGAATCTATCCAAAGTGGTCGGGGTGAGAGGATTTGAACCTCCGACTCCTGGTTCCCAAAACCAGTGCGCTAACCGGGCTGCGCTACACCCCGCAGATTCGCCATCAATTTCGCCCGGCTGTTCTTGTCAAGGCAAAATCCCCAGCCCCACTTTCAGCTTGACAGAAAAGCCGGCCATCAAGGAATGTCGCCAAAGCTATCCAGCACGTGGGGCATTAGCTCAGCTGGGAGAGCGCATGACTGGCAGTCATGAGGTCAGGGGTTCGATCCCCCTATGCTCCACCAGGCTTTCAGGCGGTTTCTCCGATTTTGTTGTGGGACAAATAAGGGAAACCGCCGTTTTTCTTCCCCCTAACTTACAAGTCGGAGGGTCATGAGCCGAGTCCCTTTGCCCACTTTATTGTTATTGGGGTACTTGAGAAGTATGTGATAGTTTATCCATTTCTATCTGATTTGATTGTGGTCAGCGGATTGATAACGATTTGCCTGAAAGGATTAAGTCGGTGTTCTTAGATATCAATTGGAGTTCAGATATAGTCGAAATCTCATTACATGATAATTAGTCTTTGGCAACAAAACTATCGGAATCAGAAATAGCATCAAGTGAAAAAATACCTTGACGAGTATTGCATTGATGAAAACAATGCAATTTGTGCTTTTAGCCATGCATAGATTGTGAGTGTCGAGGAATGAAAAATGCCCTCAACAACATGGAAAAAAAGAGTTAGAATTTACACCAAAAAAGGGACTCAACATGGTTAGTCCGGTTTGGTTAATGAATACTAAGCTCTAATGTTGATCTCAATAGTTATATCTTAAAGCCAATATTAGGGAGATAAAAATGGCTTATTGTAATTTAGACGAATTCAGACCAGTTGATGCCTATGTTTTTTGGGTGGATATCATGGGGACTAAATCAATTATGACAATTGCGCCCATTAAAGGAACATACTATATGATGAGGATGCACATTGGGTTGCTTGAAGTCAAAAATAAGTATAATAATATAGTCGTATTTCCAATGAATGATGGATTATTCGTTATCTGTGAGAGACGAAATGAATTGCTAACATTTATAAACGAGTATATGTATTTGCTATTCAATATTGCAACCGGAAGAGATAATAAAAAAAGAATCGCTTACACGTTTAACATGGAAACATCATTCTTAGTTAAGGGAGTATTATCCTATGGGCCTATATATTATCAAGATGGATTGACTAATTGTAATAGAAATCTGGTGTTTTTTAAGGAATACACTGATAAACTGATATCAGGAATGCCTATGATTCAGGCTTATGAATCAGAGAAGTATGCACCTCCTTTTGGCATCTACATTCACGAAACTGTGAGAGCGTTCCATCATCAAGATGACACCCCACTCGCATATGTTTTTTGGAAATGGTGGGAGAAACTGTCCGAGTACGACTATATCAAGCCAATGGTTCGGGACTATGTTGAAGAATACCTTAATTATTGTAAGGCTTTTCCTGAAGCATACTTGTTCCCTCTTGAGTCTATTGAATCCAATTTGAGTAAGGCGAGATCCTATTTTAGGTAACTTAAAACTCCGAATATATCCGTTTGGGAGTCTTGGGTTCGATCCCCCCTATGCCCCACCAAGCTTTCAAGGCTATGGCCAGAGTTATCCGCCTGTCAATGGCCTGTTTTTGTGTGCATAAACCGCCGTTTATTTTTTGGAGAACCAATGACAAACCAAGACAGCATCTCCCGCCTGCAAGCCCAGGCCGACCAAGCCCGGGCTGCCATCCTGAGCATGACCACCCTGGCCGCCTCCGGCCATCCTGGCGGCTCCATGTCCTCCATCGACCTCCTTCTGGCCCTGTACAGCATTATCCGGCACGACCCCTCCGATCCCTTCAAGCCAGACCGCGACAGGATCGTGGTGAGCAACGGCCACGTCTCCCCCGCTGTCTATGCCGCCCTGGCCCTGAACGGATACCATGACCTGGACGAGGCCATCTCGCAATTCAGGCTGCTGGGCAGCAAATTCGAAGGCCACATCGAGCGTGAGGTGGCGGGCGTGGAATGGAGCAGCGGCAACCTTGGACAGGGGCTTTCCGCCGCGGCAGGAATGGCGCTGGCTTCACGCGTGAACAAAGTTCCCTACAGGGTTTGGACCCTCATGGGCGACGGCGAACAGCAGAAAGGCCAAATCTCCGAAGCCCGCCGCTTCGCCGTGAAATACGGACTTAACAATCTTGCCGCCATCGTGGACTACAACCGCCTGCAAATCTGCGGCGACATCAGCGACGTAATGCCCCAAAACATCCGCCGCAACTGGGAAGCGGACGGCTGGAAGGTGCTGGAGACCGACGGCCACGATTTCGGCGCGATTATATCCACTCTGGAAAGCGCGGTCAAAGCTGAGATTCCCACCATGATCCTGGCACACACAGTGATGGGCAAAGGGATTCCCTTCATGGAAAACCTCGCCAAATACCACGGTTCCCCGCTATCCGAAGAGCAGCTCGATGAAGCTTTGCAAAGCCTGGAACAGCCGAACCAGATGGAGCTTTACCGCCGGCTGCGCTCGAGTTTCCAGGCCCCGGCAAAGCCCGACCACAGCGTATTTGAACTGAAATGCAGCCTGCAGCCAGGCCAGCCCACCGTTTATGACCAAAGCACCGACAATCGCAGCGCCTGGGGCGCAGCCATCGCCGATCTGGCCAAAATCAACCTGGACAACCCCACTTCCATCGTGGTGCTGGATTGTGATTTGCAGGGCAGCGTCAAAACGGGCGATTTTGCCAGCGTGAGTCCCGACCGTTTCATCCAGGCCGGCATCATGGAACACCACACCGCGGTGCTGGGCGGAGCCCTCTCAAGCTGTGGAATCCAGACCTTCTGGGCGGATTTCGGCATGTTTGGCCTCGACGAAGTTTACAACATGCACCGCCTCAACGACATCAACCACACCAACCTCAAGGTAGCCCTCACCCACGTCGGACTGGATGTGGGCGAAGACGGCAAAACCCACCAGTGCATTGACTACATCGGTTTGCTCCGCAACCTTTACGGATTCAGGCTCATCTGCCCAGCCGACCCCAACCAGACCGACCGCGTGGTGCGCTGGCTGATCGACAAACCAGGCAACTACATCATCACAATGGGCCGCTCCAAACTGCCCATCATCCGCAATGAAGCAGGCCAGCCCTGTTACGGCCCGGGCTACGGCTTCGAGTATGGACGCGCGGATATCCTCCGTTCCGGCAAGGACGCCACCCTGTTCGTTACCGGCACCCCCGCCGCCAACGCCGTGGGAGCGTCTGACAAGTTGCGCGGAGAAGGCATTTCCCTGCAGGTGGTGTACGTTTCCAGCCCGCTTGAGATAGATGCTGAAGCGCTCGGCCAGGCGGCCGGGAAAGGCCTGATTTTCAGCGTTGAGGACCACAATGTCCACAGCGGTTTTGGCTCTGTGATAGCCGACCGCTTAGTGGAATTGGGGCTCAGCGCCCGCCTGGTGAAAATCGGGGTGGAGGGCTACGCCGGCAGCGGCACTTCCAAAGCCCTTTACCAAGCTGTGGGATTGGACTCGGATTCGGTTGCTGCCCGCGTTCTCTCCGAGCTTAAAAATAATAAGGATTAACGCTTAGCCCTTGCGTGTCCGCTTCCTAACCGCCTCCCCCTCAGTTCCCGCTGGGCCATTGAGTTAGTGGGAAGTAGTTGGGATATGAATGGGATGTGGCAAATGGGGGCTCCAAATAGTGGGAATAGTTTTACGGGGGCGAAAGGAGAGGGACTTTTCCGAGGCTTGGGTTCCGGTATCACAGCCTTTAGTACTCACAAATCCACCACCCCGGAAGAACGTAACGGGGTGGTTTACGGGGCGGGAGCCGAGGCTCCCTTGCCGCTTGACTTCAGTTTGTTCGGGGAGCTTTTCAGCACGCGGGAGAGGGTGAGTCCAGCAACTATGACGAAGATAGCCACGAGCTGTAGGGGGGCGAGGGCTTCGCGCAGGAAAAGCAGGGCCAGGAGGGAGGCGAGGACGGGCTTGAGAAAAAAATAGAGCGAGGCCTGGCCAGCGCCAAGGCGGGCCATTCCCTCAAAAAACATCAGGTAAGACAGACCGGAAACTATGGCGCCCAGATAGAGCATGATGGCTGCCGAAGACCAGGAAAAGGGAATGAGCAAAGGTTTGCCAGTTGCGACGCTGTAGATGAAGAGAGCGGCCGCTCCACCCAGGAAGGAAACACTGTTGGTGAGGGTTTTTCCGTGGGTTTCGATGAGGCGTTTGGTGAGCACCGTGTAAAGCCCGAAGGTGAGGGAAGAGACCAGCCCCAAAGCAATGCTGAGCGGGAGATTCAGATATTTGGCACTGCCGAAATCGCCTTCACCGAGGACGAGCAGGGCGATGCCCACGAGTGCCAGCGCCAGGCCGAAAATTTGGGGGAAAGAGAGTTTCTCGCGCAGGATGAGGAGGGCGAAGATACTAACGAAGAGGGGATTGGAGCTAACCAGCACGGCGCTCACAGAGGCTTTGCCGTAGTAAACCGACATCTGCAGAAAGAGCATGCTCACGCAGACATTGAGCAGGCCGAGCAGGCACATTTGGAGAAGGTCGGCGGGCTTCGGCCGGCGCTGAGAGGTTTTCAGCCCCCGCAGGGCAAAGGGAAGGATCACCAGACCGCCGATCAGAAAACGCCAGACCGTGAGGGGATAGGGCGAAACTCCGGGCCCCAGGAACTTGCTGGCCAATTCGATGGTGGACCAGGAGAGGATGGCCAGAAAGCAATATAAATGTGCACGAGAGCGAGAAGTCATGTTGCAAAAAGGGCTGCCTGGCTGACGCCGCGCTTTAAAGCGTCAGCGCCAGCCAAGCCAGCCAGATATCAGTTGCCTGTTGTCCGTACCCTAATGGCCAGCTTCACTCGCGATCCATGCTCGCAAGCCCGCTGGAATCCAGTCCGGGCGGACGTCAGGGCAGGTGATTATTTCATCAGCACCATCTTGCGGGTGGATGAATAGGCGCCGGAGAACATGCGGTAGAAATAGACTCCGCTGCTCAGGGAAAGTCCGTTGTCGTCAAGGCCGTCCCACTGGACGCTGTGGTTTCCGCCGACTTCGGTTTCCAAGTTCCAGGTCCTCACGGCCTGGCCCTTGAGATTGTAGATGGTGATCTGGACCGGTGCAGCTTTGGCAGTGGTGAAGGAGATGGTGGTGCTGGGATTGAAGGGGTTGGGATAGTTACCCAGCAGCCGGGTAGGGGTGGCGACGTTGTCTTCGTTTGGCACTCCGCTCCAATCAGAAAGGGCGCGGGCGGTCACCTGCGGTGTCTGGTTGAACTGGTTCACGAGCACACGGACGTTGAAATTGCCGACGGGGATGGGTTCGCCAATGTAATCCGCATCATAGAAGGTGGTGCGGAAGACTATGGTGCCGGTGTCGTCTTCCAGAGTGTAGTTATGGCCGGTTTCAAAGGTGCCGGATTCCACGAAATGGGCGTTGGCAATCCTGACCAGCCGGGCCTGATAGGAAGCGACGTTGGCGTTGATCTGGGCGATGGTCACCGTAGGCGGGACTATGGTGTTGTTGGTGGAGGTGGCGGGGCCCGGATCGGCTACTGGGGTCAACTGGAGCATGTTGTAGTAGAAGGCTATGGTGCCGGTGAGCCCGGTGATGCCGTCCAGGAGGTTATAGTTCGTGGTTATCATTCCGGCTGTGTCGTCTATGAGCACTCCGGCTTCATTGTCCTGCACGAATTTCTGGTTGCGGAAGTTCTGCTTGAAGGTGAGGATCACTTCGCCGGCCACCATGTAAACGGTTCCGTCACCAACGGTCTGGTTTCTCAGTTGGGTCATGTTCTGCACCACCTGGGGGAAGATGTAGGACGCGGTGGCCACATAGCTGGGGTCGAAACCGCTGGCAAAAGCAATGGCTTTCAGGGTGGTATTCGTATCAAGCGAAATGGGGCTGGTGTATTGGGTGGAGGTTTCGGTTGGGTTGCTGCCGTCGGTGGTGTAGCGGATGGTGGCACCAGGAGTGGTTGAAGAGATGGTCACAGAGATGGGCTGGGCATAAACGCCGGCAGGAGGATTGAAGGTAGGTGTGGCGACATGCTCGGAACCACCTGGGTCAAATGTATGGGAACCGAGGTCGTCTACGTAATCTTGGGGATGGACGATCCATTCAGAGTTGTCCATATTTGTGCCCGCTCCCGCGATCCAGTCGGTGTTTCCGGAATCCACTTCCGGTTTGCGGATGAGGGTGTGGTTGAGGGTTGCGCCATCGGTTCCAGCTACTGGCCAGGCGGTGCCGGGATCGGTTCCCAAAACGCCGATGATGTCAATGAGGGTATCACCGTGGAAGAGACCCAGGCAGTCGTTGCCGTTGAAATAGGTGACGGTGTGGGTCATGTCCGCGACGCCAAGGATGGTGGGGTTTGCTTGGGCATTGGCGATCACGAATACATCATTGTTGGCTAGGGTTCCGGAAAGGGTCACGCTGTTGGTGGTGGACCAGGTCGGAGAGCCGTTGGAGGCCAGCTTCATGGAATAATTGGACAGATCGACGGCGGCTCCGGTGCCGTTGAAGATCTCGATGGCTTTGTTGTTTGAGCTTCCCTCCACATATTCAGAGATAAAAAGGTCAGCCGCTTGGGCGAACATCAGGGAGATTAATCCCAGCATCAGAAGGGGCAGTAGTGTTCTTTTGATCATGTTGTTTACCTCACTTGTTGTATAATCTGAGTTGCACAGTATAAAAAGGATCCGGCCATCAGAATGCTGTCGCTGCGATCCAGAATTCCACCGTGGCCGGGTATCAGGTTCGAGCTGTCTTTAACCTGGCAAAAACGCTTCAACGTGCTCTCCGCCAAATCGCCAAGCTGGCCGACGAATCCGGCAGCGAAAGCCGTTAGCAGCAAAAGCGTCAAATCGCCATACAATTCTCCAATGTATAATATAGTCACTATAACAAAAGGGGCAAGCGCTCCGGCAAGGAAACCCTCCAGAGACTTGTTCGGGCTTATCTTAACGATTCCGCGTTTCTTCCCCCATTTCATGCCCACAAAGTAAGCAAGGCTGTCAGCACACCATATGAGAATTACTAACCCAAAAAGGAGGCGGGATTCCTGATGCTCCAGCCCCAGCCTCACGCAGAGAGCGGGCAGAAAGGCGGCGTAGAGTACCCCGAAGAGTTCCAGAGCGGCCTGGAGGACAGACTTTTGGGCGTCCCAGCGCAGCAGGGCCTCCAGAAAAGCCAGCAGCAGCAGAACCCAGACGGTGACCAGCTCAAAGCCAGGCAACAAAACTATCTGGGCGTATGAGGCCAGCGAGGCGGCGATCCAGAGCCAGGGCACCGGATACTTGGCCCGGCGCAGCATGGAGATGTATTCGCCTGAACCAAGCAGCACCGCCAGGGCGAAAAAGATTATCAGCCAGGGGCCGCCGAACCACAGGGCGGCCAGGATCAGGGGGATGAAGACCACAGAAACAGCGATTCTCTTTTGCAGCGTGGTCATAGGTTCTGAACCCCTCCAAAGCGGCGTTTTCGGCCCTGGAAATTGATCATGGCCTGGATGAAGGCGGCTTTGTCAAAATCCGGCCAGAGGGTGTCTGTGATGTAGATTTCCGAATACGCCCCCTGCCAGAGCAGGAAGTTCGAAATCCGGCTTTCGCCGCTGGTGCGGATGATGAGGTCCGGATCGGGCTGGCCGGCGGTGTAGAGGTACTGGTTGAAAGTTTCCGGGGTCAGGTTTCTGATCGCGTCGGGGTTGTCGGCGTTTTGTTGAAAGAGGTTCTTGATGCCGTCCACGATCTCGGTGCGGCCACCGTAGTTGAAGGCCATGTTCACCGTGAGGCCGGTGTTGTGGCGGGTGACCGCCGCGATTTGCCTGATTTCGGCCAGGTAAGCGGGATCGAGGCGCTCCTCGCTGCCGATGATGTTCACGAAGATGTTCTGGCTGTGCAGTTCCCGGATCTCTTTCACCAGAAATTCCTTGAGCAGCTTCAGCAAGCCCTCCACCTCCTCTTCGGGGCGGCTCCAGTTTTCGGTGGAAAAGGCATAGAAGGTGATGTAGCCCAGCTTCAGCTCCACGCCAAGCTCCACCACCTGGCGCACGGCCCTGGCGCCGGCGCGGTGGCCGTACATGCGGGGACGCTTTTTCTGACCTGCCCAGCGGCCGTTGCCGTCCATGATGATACCCACGTGGGCAGGCAGACGGTCCAGGTCGAGGCGGGGCAACAGCTTCTTATAGTTCACGCGGTGCTCACTGCATTTTCTGCTGGGCCTTGTATTTCAGCCAGGCGTAGATGAAGCCGTCCAGGTCGCCGTCCATCACGCGGTCCACAGTTCCCACCTCATATTTGGTGCGCAGGTCCTTCACCATCTGGTAGGGTTGGAACACGTAGGAACGGATTTGGTTACCCCAGCCGATATCGGTTTTGCCTGTCTCTTCCTTTTTCTTTTCGGCTTCGCGCTGTTCCTCATAAAATTGGTAGAGCCGGGAACGCAGGATGGCCATGGCTTTTTCGCGGTTCTGGATCTGGGAGCGTTCGTTCTGGCAGGAAACCACGATTCCCGTAGGCAGATGGGTGATGCGGACCGCCGAATCGGTAGTGTTGACATGCTGTCCCCCGGCGCCGCTGGAACGGTAGGTATCTATTTTGAGGTCTTTGGCATCGATTTCCACCTCGATGTCATCATCAAACTCGGGATACACGTAAACGGAGGCGAAGGAGGTCTG
>JAAYWB010000072.1 GCA_012516855.1 Candidatus Cloacimonadota bacterium | reverse complement strand
TCTTTGGTAGGAAGCAATCCCGGCTCAATGGTATCCTTTATTCATTCCAAGGCCTACACGCATATTTTTACGCTTGCGTTATTCTTGTCAAGGTCTGTTTTTGCCCTTTGTCAAAATGGGAGGTAACCCAGGTAGTTTCTGATCCTGATGGGGGACAGAAACTCCAACGGAGCCTCGCATCGACGACAGCAACATTTCCTGCCGTCCATGCTCGCTGCGTTCGCTGGACGCCAGGGGATGAGGTGGCGGGGTTTTCTGGATTCCGGGTCAAGCCCGGAATGTAGGGCGGAAATCTAGTTTATCCACCATAGCTGAACTTGAACCAGACTATTACCTTGCACAGCCTTCGCGGGCGGAATCAGCAGAGGCGAGGCTGACGGCTAGAGGCTGAACTGAACCGGACCAGGTGTCCGACACGCTCAATCGAAGTTTTGCACGCACTGGCGGATGATGTTGACCAGCACAATGATGGCGATAATAAAAGGCCAGGAGGAGTCCCTTTTTGCCGTTCTCGGCTTTCTCGCGCTTTCGGACGGCTTTTGAGACGGAACGCGGTATTCAACCGGCTGCCTTCCTGGCACAGAAACCTGGCTGCCAGGTCGCTCCATCGTGTAGCCAGTATCACTTTCCCTGGTTTTTACGTGAATGACCTCTTCTCTGGATTTCTCTCTGCTCTTAACTATCGCCAGGATAACATAGTAAATCAATAGCGCGATGCCCACTGTGAGAATGATCTGCAACCAGGCAGGAGTCCGCGTTCCGCTTGTTTCGGCATCTGAATCCGGATAATCAGGCGCGGTTTTCCCCGATTGGGTGTCGAAAGTGGTTTGCAGCGCATGATCGGAGCCAGAAACGTTTATTTCTCCAGAACTCAACCCCACCCGGGCAAAACCGGCGCCAACCCAAACAAGTAGCAGCAATACCAGGCTCCAGCGTGAAACGAGCCGAATCTTGAACTGGGAAATATTTGTTTTCATTCTCATCCTCGTGGTTACAGTTTACCACCAGTTTCCGGCCTACCCCGGTGCTGTCAAGCTAAATCCTCCCCGCGGCATCCATACCGGTTAACTCCTTTATAGGCATCATATTCAGCGATTCCCACCATCATTCCTGCCCTGAATGGCTACAGGCCTTTTGCCCTATCCCTTTCACATCCCATTCACTTCCCGCGGACTTCCCGTTTGAAAGGCGGGAATTCAGCGGGAGGCGAAAAGAAGGCGGACGGGAAGGGGCAAAGGACGGGTCAGGGCAAAAACAGGATCAGATAAAGCCAGTTGAGCAAAAAGAGGACGAGGAAGGCGACCAAGAGTAAGTTGCGTTCGCTAGCGCTGGCCTCAAGGGCGATACGGCGCTTGAACACAGTGGTGGAGAACAGTTGCAGGAACATTCCGAGGCTGAATAGGAGCATGAAGGGATTGTAAAGAAAGGCCTGGACAAAGCGGCCTTGGAAGAGAGACAGGAAAGCTCGGGAAAGACCGCAGGCTGGGCAGTTGATGCCTGTCAGGGAGCGGAACCAGCATAGCTTCAGACCGGATTCATACAGCAGATGCAGGCCCACATAGCCGACCAGCGAGAAAGACAGGACGAGGACAGGACCTTTTCCTCCGGGGAAACGGGTGGAGGTCCTTTCCAGAAGGAGGCGCATCAAGCCTGCAGCGGACGCTACTACTAAAAGTCAGTTCAGAACAGGCTGTTTATACCAGCCATGGTGAGGCCAAACATGAAGACGGCGGCCACAAGCCCGGCAAGGAGGCCGATGACGTTCATCGCCACACCGATGATGCCCAGAATGCGTCCGGCGTTGGTGGTGTCGCGCCCGGCGGGGTCCATGCGGCCGGATTCCATCTTTTTGAGGTCTTCATTGCCGAAAACCCAGGCCAGGATAGAGAAAATCGCGCAGGTGAAAAGCCCGATTATCCCAAAGATGAGCACCAGCATTCCGCGGTGGGGTTCAGGCTGCTCTAGCGGCGGTGGGGTGTGGATTTGGTCATTGATGTAGATGTCCATTTAATCTCCCGATTCAAACAAAACGGGACAGGGAGCACAGCGCTCCCTGTCCGGAATAGGTTTTGGGGTTCAAATCACATCGGCAGCATGCCGCTGATGAGGAAGCAGGCGGCAAAGGCGATGATGGCATAAAGCTCGGGATACACGCCCAGGATGAGGGTGTTGGTGAACACGTTGTTGCCATTGCCGATACTCTCGATGCCGTTGGCTACGATGCGGGCCTGCCAGTAAGCGGAGATCAGGTTCACGACGCCTGAGATGAGCCCGGCTCCAAAGATGGCGGCGGCGGTGATCATGGAAATCTCAGGGTTGATGTGGTCTTTGAGGATGAAGAAAGCGCCAAAGCCGTAGAGACCCTGGGTTCCGGGCATGGCGGAAAGGATCATGCAGTTGGCGAAAATATCGTCGCGTTTTTTCATCGCGGCGACGGTGGCACTGCCGCCGATCACCGTTCCCCAGGCGCTTCCCACCCCGGAGAGGGCTACCATCAGGAAAATCCCGATCCAGGCCAGGATGTAGGCCGGGCTGCCTCCGCCGATGGCGGCGACGGCTTCAGTGACAGGTTGTAAGAGAATGTAAGGCATGTAACCTCCAGGTTATACGTTTATCTTTTTTGTTTTGCCAAAGGGTTTGTATTCCAAGCCAGGCCCGTTGAAGCCGGCGTTTTTGAAAAATTCCACTAAGGTGAGGCGGAGGGGGTGCACAAAGCCGCTAAGGGCGCTGAGGGCGATGTTCAGGCTGTGGCCCACCACCATGAAGATGAAGAAGATCACCGGGCCGATGATCTTGATGCTGAGGAACTGCTGGCCGATTGAGTTCATCACGAAACCGAGGATGGCGCTGGAAACGCCGAGGGCGAAGAGACGGATGTAGGAAAGGATGTCGCCAAAAAAGCCCGTGATAACGCCGTAGAGAGCCCAGAACCCGCTCAGGATGTTCTTCAGAGGATTCTTTCCGGGAGAATTGAAGAGCATCAGCAGAGCGAGGCCGGCCAGAATAACATAATTTACGTAGGGCTGCGTCGAAGAGATATCCGCGCCCAGTAATCCGGCTCCCAGAACCGAGAGTCCCAACAGGAAAAGGAAGGTGCCGAAGGGGGCCAGGAAATACATGAAACCGCTTTGGCGAGCCTGTTTGAAGCCATTGATGATGGTTCCGAAGAGAATCTGGATGGCACCCAGGAGCAGAGCGAAATTGAAGATCTGGTCATTGTTCCGGATTATGATGTATTTGTCCAGAGCGGTTTTTTTGAGGTCGTAACCCAAAGCTGAGCCCATCACCCAACCCATGATGATGGAGGAAATCCCGAAGAGGACCACCAGCATCATAATGCTCTTCATGGCGGGGTTTTTGGCCTTGGCGCGGAGGACGAGGGCGAGGAGGATGAAAATCACGCCATAGGCAATGTCAGCATTGCAAAAGCCGAAAAAGAGCATAAAGAAGGGCGCGAAGAAGGGTGTGAGGTCAAACTCGTCATAGAACGGAAGCATGTACATCTTGCTGATGGGCTCGAACTGGCGGGCAAACCAGCCGTTGCGCAAGCTCACGGGGGGATTGTCCTCGACCGTGGCGTCGGTGGCAAAGTGGATGACGCCGTTCCGCTCCAGAAAGTCCTTCAGTTCAGGCTCCAGCCGGGTGGGGATGAAACCTCCCACCACGCGGATGTGGTCATCGGCTTCGCTGGTTCCCTGCAGGGTGGCATCCTCATATTCACAGGCCTGGCTGAGTCGGCCGATTTCTTCCGCGAAGCTCTCAATCGCAGTAGGAGCTGTGTTTTGCAAAAACTCATCGATGTCGGCTATTCGGCCTTCCATGCCCTTAAGCTGGTCCTCCAGCTCCTTGATGGTATGTTTGTGGAAACTGAAGGTGTCGGCGTCCAGAACCGGTTTCTCCCCGGTGTGGAAAACCACGAAGTAGAGGATGCCGTTGACCTCGCTTATCTTACTGATGGCGTAGTCTTCTTCCCACTGCGGCTTAAAGTGATTCTTGAGGCAAGTGTGGAAATCAACCTTAATGCCATTGGCTTCAAGCTTTTTTTTCAGTTCGTAGTCGAAGCGGCCCCAGGGCTCCAGTTCGCGGATTTGCTTGCGCAGGGTTTCGGCCTGGCGGGTCAGGCGTTCCTTTTCCTCGCGGGCTTCCGTGATCTTGTTGAGCAGCATTTTTGGGGTGAGAGTGGTGGCACCTTTTTCCGCTTCGGAAGCCAATTTCTTCAGGAAGGTGCTGGCTTCTGCGTATTCCCCGATCAGCTCGAGGTTTTGCACCAGCGACTCGGTTTTGGCGTCTGTGTTGCGGATCAGATGGAGCACACCCAGTTTCTGGAGCTCGGTCAGAAAGGCCTCATAATCGCGGTGATAGAGGACAAAGCTGTATTTGCGCATCTTTTCGATCATGCCACTTCCTCCTCCGCGGTGCGGCCCTTGAGGATTTTCTGCGCGGCTTTGGAGAGGTTTTCCTCGTCCTCCAGGAAGCGCTTGATCTTCAGGATAGCGTCCTCGAACGCGGGTATCTGCACTTTTTCGTAGAGATTAACCTTTTGGGTGGTCTTCTTGCGCACATGCTCCAGGATCTGCATTTTGCGCCAGAAGACGTCCCGCTCGACCTGCAGCGTGGCCAGTCCCTTCACCATGACGATACCGTCCAGGAACCAGGAAGGTGCGCTGAAGAGGTCGTAATCCCTCAGCTCGAAATCGATTTCGCCCAGCACGGGGACCTGAGTTCCGGCGATGTTGCGGGTGAGGATTTCCACCTTCTTCACCGTCACCAAGGAGGGGTCAAATTCCGCCCAGAGCTTCATGAACTGATCCAGTTCGGCGGTTTCCTGCTTGATCCGGGCATCCAGTTCGTAGGCTTTGTCGCGGGCGCGTTTCACCTCCATGCGCAGGGCGGATTCCTTGTTTTTCAGCGTGGGCAGGGCCTTCTCCCTCACCTTGAGCTGCTTTTCCAGCTGCAGCTGGGAAATCTTGTTGTACTGGAATTTCATCCCTTGTCCCAATAAAGTTGCATGAATTCGTCTCTAATCGCGACCTCTTCGCGGGTAAAGTATTTACGGAAGAGGGCCCAGGTCGTGTCCAGCATCTCGTCGGTATCGATGTTGACGTCGATGGCCAGAATCTGGCTGGCGTAGTCACGGGCGAAATCCATTGCCCGCTGGTCGTAGTCGGAGAGGTCAAAGCCGTTTTCCATCTTGGTTCTGGCGTTGGTGGCGTCTGCGTTGAGGCGCACGGAGGCATTCATAACTTGGGGATGGTCGGCACGGGTGCGTTTGCCCATCACCTTGGTTTTGAGGCGGGAAAGGCTTCTGGCGGGGTCGATGATCACCTTGCCAATGTCGGTATCTCTGCGCAGGTAGAGCTGTCCTTCTGTGATGTAGCCTGTGTTATCAGGAATGGCGTGGGTGATGTCTCCGCCGGAAATGGTGGTCACGGCGATGATGGTGATGGAGCCGCCTTCGGGGAACTGCACAGCCTTTTCATAGATCTTGGCGAGGTCCGAATAGAGCGAACCCGGCATGGAATCCTTGGAGGGAATCTGATCCATGCGGTTGCTAACAATGGAGAGGGCGTCGCAATAAAGGGTCAGGTCGGTGAGCAATACCAGCACGGATTCGTTTTTCTGAATGGCGAAGTATTCCGCCGCTGTCAGGGCCATGTCCGGCACCAGGAGGCGTTCCACGGGCGGATCGTCGTTGGTGTTCACAAAGGAGATGATCTTGTCGATCACACCAGCGTTTTCAAAGGTGTTTTTGTAATAGAGGTAATCGTCGTTTGAGAGGCCCATTCCGCCCAGGATGATCTTATCGGCTTTGGTGCGTAGGGCAACTGTGGCCATCACCTGGTTGTAGGGCTGGTCCGGATCGGCAAAGAAGGGAATCTTCTGGCCGGTGACCAGAGTGTTGTTGAGGTCGATTCCGGCGATACCGGTGGCAATGAGTTCCGAAGGATCCTTTCTGCGCACAGGGTTCACCGACGGGCCGCCGATCTCGACTTCCTCACCCTCGATTTCAGGGCCGCCGTCGATAGGCTCGCCGTAGGCATTGAAAAACCTTCCAGCCAATTGCTCGCTCACTTTCAGCATGGGCGGGCGCCCGAAGAAAACCACTTCTGCGTCAGTGCCGATCCCCTCCGTGCCGGAAAAGATCTGCAGCGTAACGGTGTCCCCCATGATCTTCACAACCTGGGCCAGACGGCCGCCGACCGTGGCCAGTTCTTCATAGCCAACGCCGGTTGCGGTCACCGCGCAGGTAGCTTTGGTGATCTGGGTGAGCTTGGTATATATCTTTTGAAATGCTTTGCTGGCCATCAGTTATCCCTCCTTTCCTCAAGTATGCCCTCAAGATCGGACTCGTATTTCTTGAAATCAGCGCTTTCAAAGGGCTGATAGTTCATCTGCCGCAGGGCGTTGATCAGCCTGGTGTAATAGGGCTGGAGTTCCTCAAAGCTGTCGAAGGCCAGAGGAGTGTCACAGACCTGCAGCACAAGGTTCAGCATATAGGCCTGGCGCTTCATGGGGGTGGATTTGTCCACGGGGTCAAAGCCGTCCTGCACCAGGATGATGCGGTCCACCAGTTCGCTTTTCCAGAAGCGGGCATGATAGTCCAGCGGCACGCCGTCGTCGCCCAGGATGCTGATTTGGTCTTTGGCCTCTTTTCCGCGCAGAAGGATGTCCTTGGCCTTGATGACGCTATCCACCCAGCCGGGGGAGATATTGGCGTTCAGATATTCGATAACCTCATCGTATTCAAGGTATTTGGAGTAGGAATCGATGGGATCGACAGCCGGATAGCGTTTGCTGTCGGCGCGGTCCTGGGAGAGGGAGTAGAAGCAGCGGGCAGCCTTTTTGGTGGATTCCGTGACGGGTTCCTTGAGGTTTCCGCCAGCGGGCGAAACTGCCCCGATGAAGGTTATTGAACCGGGCTGGCCGTTATTGAGGTAAACGTAACCGGCGCGGGAATAGAAGTTTGAGATGATGGCGGGAAGGTCCATCGGGTAGGCATCCGGCCCGGGAAGCTCTTCCATGCGGTTGCTCATCTCGCGCAGAGCCTGGGCCCAGCGTGAGGTGGAGTCCGCCAGCAGCAACACTTTCAGCCCCATGCTGCGGTAATATTCGGCGATGGACATGGCGGTGTAAACAGAAGCTTCGCGCGCTGCCACCGGCATATTAGAGGTGTTACAGATGATGATGGTGCGTTCCATCAGCTTGCGGCCGGTGCGGGGGTCGTCCAGTTCGGGGAATTCTGTGAAGAGCTCCACAACTTCGTTGGCGCGTTCGCCGCAGGCTGCCACAATGATGAGGTCGGCCTCGGCGTTTTGGGAAATGCTGTGCTGGAGCACTGTCTTGCCTGTTCCGAAGGGACCCGGGGTGAAGCCTGTTCCGCCCTCGGCGATGGGGTTGAGCGTGTCGATGGTGCGCACGCCGGTTTCCATCATCTTGAAGGGTCGCGGCTTGGACTGATAGGCGCGGATAGGCAGTTTCACCGGCCAGTACTGGATCATGTTCAGGTCAGTATCCTGGCCGTCGGCGTCGGTTATCGTTGCGATGGTGTCGGTGAGTTTGTACTTGCCCGTGCCTGCGATGCTTTTCACCCGGAACTTGCCTTCCAGCTTGAAAGGGACCATGATCTTGTGGTTGATCCAGTTTTCCTGAACTGAGCCCAGCCAGTCACCGGGTATCACTTCATCGCCCGCTTTGACGATGGGTTCGAAATCCCAACTGCTTTCTTCGTCCAGCGGATCGGTATATTCGCCGCGAGTGAGGTACAAGCCTTCCATCTTGTTCAGGTCATCCTGGAGGCCGTCATAGTTTTTGGAGAGCATTCCCGGCCCCAGCTTCACTTCCAGCATGCGGTCGGAAAACTCCACTGCATCGCCGGGCTTCATCCCGCGGGTGCTTTCAAACACCTGCGTGTAGGCTGTGTTACCGCTCACCTTGATCACTTCGGCCATCAGCTTCGTGCCGCCAAGATCGATGTAGCAAATCTCGTTCTGGAAGACCGGGCCGTCCACCTCGACGTGGACCAGGTTGCTGATTATTCCTTTAACGGTGCCTTTGGTCATAACGTTTTAACCTTCTATGATTTTATCGATTTTACTTTGAAGATATCCGGAAAGACGAAGCTGCCGGCCAGCGCGTCCATCGTATTCTGAAACATTTCCCTGCCATAGCCGGGATCGAGGTTCAGCCAACGTTCCACAATGCGCAGTTGGGCATAATATCCCAGCAGGCGGTCGATGTTGAAATAGTTGAAGAAATTATGGTTATCGATCCATTTCCAGCGCAGGATGTCGTAGCCTCGTTCGCGGTGGAGGATGTTGTTTTGCTCCCAGATTCTGGAGACGCTTTCAAAAAGTTCGTGGCCTTTGCCGAGGCCGAAATCCGCCGCGTTGCTCCGGGCCAGCTTTTCCACCAGTTCGCCCTCCCCCACCAGCCAGCGAGCGTAATCCACCTCGTGCTGGCGGCCGTTGATGGCGGTGAGGATGTTTTGCAGGTCGCGGTTGAATTCAAACCACTGGCTGAGGAATTTGTTGCCCAGTTTGGCGCAATATTCGTAGGAACCGGCCAGAAGCCGATGCCGGGTATCCAGCAGGGAAGGCATTTCCTCGGCGGAATAGGCAGCCAGAATGGTTTCGTGCCAGAAATCGGGATATGCTTTGTAGTCCTTTGTGAGGGGCTCGCTGGAACCGGCCGCGCGGGCCTTCATCAGTTTCAGGTAGCCCTTCCAGAAAATCCGCGAGCATTCCTCAACCGGGCGGCCTTCGTCTTCCTTGCCATACATGAGCCGGGACAGGTCGTCGGCGTCCTCCGGCAGGCGGAGCAACAGAAGCAGCCTGAAATCGCCCGCGGTGAGGTGGTTTTTGGCCTCGGCGAGGAACTGCTCCGTGCTCATCTGACACTTGCTGTCGTCTATGGACAGTGCCGGCAGACCCGTCACGAAGTAATAATACTGTGTGCGCATGGGTCCTATTGTTTGAAGAGGATCTTGTTGCTGCGGGGTCTCAGGTAGGATTTGAAGAGGTTCGAAAAATCCTCATCGGTGAAGCTGAGCTTATAGGTCCCGTCCGCTGGTGAGATGGCGAAGCCGTTCTTCATCTGAGGTGAAAACTCCACCTTCAGCCCCTTACCCGCGCTGCTGCTCAGGCTTTGCGCGAAATGCTGGTCCAGCTTACCTTCCAGGCTCTTGCTGATGGTCACGGTCCCGCCGGATTCTTTCCAGACGGACACCATTTCCAGGATCAGTTTCTTCACGAAATCCGCGTCCGATGCGGCTTCCTTCAGTTTGGGGTCAAAAGCCTCGCTCAGCAGGACTTCCGTGAGCTTTTGCTTTACCGCGCTGAGGGTGTTTTGCGCGGCCATTTTGAGGTCGGAATCGGTGTTTTTGGCGATGTCCACAGCTTCTTTTTGGGCTTCGGCGATGGTCTTGTCCGCCTCCGTTTTGGCGTTGGTCAGGATGTTTTCCGCCTCGGCTTTGGCTTTCTCCAGAATCGCCTCGGCTTCGGCTTTCGCTTTGTTAACGCCCTCGTCATACACGCGCTGTAAAAGGTCTTGCAGCTGGTCGCTCATCATTTCTCCAATGGATTATTGACTTTGGTTTCACTTTTTGTGAGCCCCAAAAAATGTCAATGAAAAATAGCGAGAACCAAAGGCTTCCTCCTATGGTGGATGAAAAGCTGAAGCCAGGATGTATTCGCCGTATGCAAGGCTTTAATGGATTATCCGACCCAAAATGACAAACTTTTCGCCTTTGATTCCTCCTTTGCCCCATCCCTTTCACATCCCATTCACTTCCCGCTGAGTTCCCGCCTGTCAAACGGGAACTAAACGGGAGGCGTAAAAGAGGCAAATGGGCTGGGGCAAAGGGCCAAGAAATGGCACCCAGCGGCAAAGCTGCTAATGTTCAGGAAATCCTTGGCAGGGATAGACCGTCAACCCCTTGTGGAATAGAATCATCAGGCTCCGGTTCTCCCTTCAGGGAGCACCTTTTACTCTTCCGAAACAATAAAAAAGATTGACGCCATTAGGCGCAGGATAAATCCTTGCCCGCAGTCTATAAAATTGAGTGTAACATGCAAAAACACCAAGATATTCTGGACAAGCTGAACCTGATGTCCCATCCTGAGGTAGGTTCTTACCAGCGAGACCGGCAATCGCGGACCAGAGGCGGTTTGGGGGACTCCACCGCCCGGCACGAACTGATCGAGCGCGTCCAGAAACACCACCAGTAAGGAGCAAATATTCTTGGCTAAGAAAATATACGTTCTGGACACCAACGTCCTCATCCACAATCCACAGTCCCTCTTCTCTTTTAAGGAAAACCGCGTGGTGATTCCAATCGTGGTGATCGAGGAAATCGACCAGTTCAAAAAAGGCATGGACGAAAAGAGCCGCAACGCGCGCCAGATCGGGCGCTACCTGGATGCCCTGAGAACCCGGGGCAGCCTGCAGGAAGGCGTGAAAATGGACAATGGCGGAACCCTGCAGGTCTCGGTGAATAAAGACGTAACCGATACAGCTTCCCAGCTCTTATTCCTGGACCGCATCGACAACCTGATAATCGGCACCGCGCTCTATTTCCAGCAAAAAAACCCCAAATCTCAGGTCACGCTGGTCTCCATGGATGCCAATGTGCGCATCAAAGCAGACAGCGTGGGCATCAACGCCGAAAACTTCGAGACCGACACCATAAAGTTCGAAGAGCTTTACACCGGCTGGGAAACCAAAGAACTGGAGGACGAAGAATTTGACGCCATCAACGGCAAAAGCTACATCGCCAATCCCTTTAAGGACCTTTGTCCGAACCAATATATCCGCTTCTTCCGCAAATCGTCTCCGGAAACCGTTCGCACCATGCGCTACCACAAAAGCGCGAACGCCCTCTACACCCTCCAGAGCTATCAGGGGGAACTGGTGTATGGGATCAAAGCGCGCAATTTCGAGCAGGAAATGGCGCTGGACCTGCTTTTGGATGACACCATTCGCTTGGTGAGCCTATCGGGAATAGCTGGCACGGGCAAGACCCTTTTGGCGATGGCGGCGGGCCTGCAAAAGGTTGTGGAAGAGCAAAAATACACCCGGCTGGTGATTTCGCGGCCGATTTTCCCGCTGGGACTGGACCTCGGCTACCTTCCCGGCACCAAAAGCGACAAATTCAACCCCTGGATGCAGCCCATCTATGACAACATGGACATCCTGCTGGCGCTGCACGAGGACTTCAAAAGCGACAGCATGAAAGGCAAACGCAAGCCCAGCCTGGAAGATTTCCTGGATTACGGATTTCTGGAGCTGGAACCGCTCACCTACATCCGCGGACGCAGCCTGCCAGACCAGTTCATCATCATCGACGAGGCCCAAAACCTCACCCCGCACGAGATGAAAACCATCATCACCCGCGCCGGGGAAAATACCAAAGTGGTGCTCACAGGCGACCCCTACCAGATCGACATCCCCTACCTGGATTCCTCTTCCAACGGGCTTTCCGTAGCTGTGGAGAAACTGAAGAACGAGGATATCGTGGGCCATATCACCCTGGAAAAAGGCGAGCGTTCGCAACTGGCGGACCTTGCTGCCAAGTTCTTTTAGGAGCGCGCGAAATGGCAAAAGAGGCATTTATCGAACGCAGTTGGGTGGAAGTCGATCTGGCGGCTTTCCGCGCCAACCTGAGAGCCCTGAAAGCCAAAATGGGCGCGGAACAGGGCTTCATCCAAATCGTGAAGGCTGACGCCTACGGGCACGGCGCGCCAGAAATCGCCCGGATCTCCCTCTCCGAGGGGGCTGTGGCGCTGGGCGTGGCCAATCCAGAAGAGGGAAAACTGTTGCGGGTGCAGGGCTTCAAGGAACCCATCCTGATCCTCTCACCCTCGCTTCCCTGCGAGATTCCGGGGATACTGGACCATGAACTCTGGCCCACCCTGAGCGATACTGACTTTGCCCGCGAGCTTGACCATGCCTGCGCTGAACGCGACATCAGGGCGAAGGTGAGCCTCAAAATGGACAGCGGGATGCACCGCAGCGGGGTTTTGGCAGATGGTTTCACAGAGCTGCTGGCAACGCTTGACAAGTTGCCCAATCTCGAGTTGCAGAGCGTGTTTTCCCACTTTGCTGCCAGCGAGAGCGACCCGGATTTCAGCCAGGCTCAGGAAAAAGAATTTCTGGCCATCCTCAAAAAGCACAAAGTGAAAGTACCCTGGATCCATCTGGCTAATAGCGCGGCAGTGGTGAACGGCTTTGGGAAATCGCTTCCCCTCTGCCGTCTGGGCATACTCAGCTTTGGAATTTACACTCACCCCTCCCAGAAGGAAAAGATAGACCTTAAACCCGTGATGACTTTCAAATCGACGGTGGCGCAGCTTAAGGAGATACCCGCCGGCGCGACAGTTGGCTACAACCGCTCCTGGAAAGCCACCCGGCCCACACGCTACGCCGTGATTCCGGTGGGCTACGCTGACGGCTATGACTTTCTGCTCTCAAACCGCGGGACCGTGGCCCTCAAAGGCACGCTCTGCTCTGTTATTGGGCGGGTTTCCATGGACATGATCTGCCTGGACGTCACCGACGCCGGCAGGGTGGAAATAGGCGACGAGGTGGTACTGCTGGGGAATTCCGCTGAGGAAATGAGGGCGGAAAACCTCGCTGCAGCATATTCCGGATCGGCTTATGAGCTGCTCTGCCAGGTGGGGCGCCGCGCGAAGCGCTATTATTATGACGGCCAGCGGCTGGTGACCTCCTCCCCCCTCTCGCGGCGGGAATTCGTCTCTTCGGACTATCCGGATTCAAAGCTCAACCAAATCATAAAGGCCGCCATCAGCCAGCGCGTGAACAGCGAGGAAATGGGCGATCTGATCTCAAGGGATATCCTGAGGGTGTTTTTCTTCAATAAAGACCGCGAAATCCTTTACCGGCGCGACTTCCGCCACCACATCAGCTTCTCGGATTCCGGCGACCCCCACTTCTGGCGCGCCGCCACCACCCTCAGCTTCAGCAAAACGCTTCAAAATGACTACTTCACCGTGGCCTGCGCCAATTCCGTGGAAGCCCTGAAAGCTTATTTCAAGCGCCGTGATGTGGAATACCGCTGGTTGATGGACAGCAATTTCGAGCTCAGCCCCGAGGTTTTTTCCCTCTCCTCAGTGAGAATCGACGGAATCGAACTGGAGACCAAACTCCACTTCAGAAACGCCTGCATGGAGATTCGCTGCTCCCACCCCCGACTGCGGGACTTGGTTGGCCACGAGGTCCTGTTCGAGATCGACACCCTCACTCTCTATCCCCGCAACTCGCATCAACTCAGCGTTTTCATCACTGAACTCACCCACGGCGTGAAGATCAGCTTTTCCCACCCTGCAGAACTGGAACCGATAGAGTGCGTGCCCATATTCGCTGGCCAGAACAAGTATCCGCGGGTTTCCACAGGCAAAACCACCATCACCGTCTCTACCAAAGCCGAAGAATGGGTCTTTCCCAAAAGCGGGGTTGTTTTCGCGTATTGATCTTGAAGTCTGGTAAGCACAGGCTACAGATGGGTTTGCTGCCGACGAAGCTCCTTCCTCCTTTTTCCTTTTGGTGGCGCTTCAGGCGAGTGCTAGCATCTGACAGACGGTCGCTGTGCCGCCCCTTTTCTCATTCGACGCAAGCCCGGGGTTGAAAAATTGCATAAAGCAAATATACGCAACCGATGATAAACCCGTTTAGCTTGATGGAGAGCCGAAAAACAGCAAGATGAAAAAGAGGAAAGCAGGAGCTTCCCTCTTGTAATAATGTCCTTTCGAAGTGGCTACCAGCGTAGGATCTTGACAGTGCGGCTTTCATTGCCGCTCCTGAGGCGTAGCAGATACACTCCGGAACTCACTTGGCGGCCTTGCTCGTCATTCCCATCCCAATAGAGGGAATGCTCTCCCGACTGCAACAGCATATAGCGGAAGCGTTTCACCACCTGTCCGTGGATGTTGCAGATCAGCAATTCCGCCGGCTGGGCGGCTTTGGTTGACCAGTTCACCTGCACGCTGCCGCGGAAGGGGTTAGGATAGCAGTTGACAAAGGCCAGCCCAGCTGAGGGGGTATCCGGCTCCTGGGGCAGGGAACTGGACAGGTAAGCCATCTTTTGGGCATAGATACCTGTCTGAAGATGTCCGACAGCGGGAATTCCCGTCCTCTCGTCGCTCCAGCAGACTATAGCCTCGTCGCCGAAAGTGCTGATCCTGGGATTGTCCGCGTCGCCCTGATGGGAGCCAAAGCTCGATTGGGAATCGCCCACCAGTTCATTCTCTGGATCTATCAAGCGGTAATACAGGTCACGGCCGTCGTCCTGATAGTTGCTTTGTTCGCTCCACACACCCAGCAGGGCGTCGCATTCCAATCTGGCCAGGCTCACCTTGCCAAGCTCAAGCGGGGTAGATGTATTGAGCTGCAGGCCTGGGGATGGATAGCCCAGATTCCCACCGTTCAGAATCACCCTTTGCAGGCGTATGCTGCGCGTTCCTGATCCTTCAGTATGGTCATAGATCAGGTTCAGGGTGTTGTCATCGATGGCGCAGCCGACGGTGAGGTGGGGCGGTTCGTGGACCAGGACACCTGCTTCGGTCCAGGGGAAGCTCGCCTGAGGTGTGACCCGCTGGGCGAAAATGGGAGCGGAGGGATAGCCTGCGATCAGGCAGACCAGGTCTTCCCCTACCAAGCTCGAGTAGATCGGCCATACATTAGGAGAGGCTTCCGCTTCAAAGATCTTGGTGCCCTGAGGGTTCCAACCGGGCAGCAGATCGCCATTGGCGTCCACCAGCAGGCAGTAGGTGCAAAAGTTGTTGCTGCCAGACCTGCGTTGGAACCAGGCAAAGTAGCGTCCGGGGGTGTTAACCATCCTGACATTGGGGTTCGGAATCCATTCGAGCAGGAGTCTGCCAGGTTCTCCCCACATCTTTTGGAGGTTACTGATCCGCTGGCCATAGAGTTGTGACGTTCCCGTTCCATAATCGATCAGCCAGCCCAGATAGATGTCACCCTCATGCTCGCAGAACTTGGCGTAGCCTGCGTAGGGAGCTCCGGGGCAGACCAGCAGTCCGTTGCCAGCCCATTGGGGATTACCCACCAGGTCAAAGATCTGCAGGTAGGTGTTGGTATCGGTGTAAAGCACGGCAAAACGGTCACTGCTATAGTTGATTGCGCCCAGCAAACGAATGTTTGGCCCATAGCTGCCGATGGGGATGCCTCCAGAGGGCAGCAGCAGCTCTCCGTCGGTGCTGAGGATCTGAAAGTACAGCCAGTTTCCGCCTGAATGGCGGGAGTCGTTATAGATCAGCACATTGTGCCCGTTCACTGCCAGGCTGGCAATGGGAATGGCCGAACCAGCAAACGCTTCGGACAGCGGATCGGCTGCCGGCTGCAGTGGATTGCCTCCGTAATCCCGCATCAAAAAGCGCAGGCTCTTGCCGCCTGACCCCTTTTCCACCAGCAGATACATGGGATTGGTATTCCAGCCGAAGACTTGGGGCTTGCAGCCGGAATCCCAGTTTTCGCTGATCACCAGTCCATCCGCGGGCCAGACCGGTTCGCCGCTGGAATTGTCGATCGCCTGGCCGCGCAGGATCAGCGGCGTGTCCGGGCCGGAATTGGTGCTCCAGATGAGCATTGCTTTCATAGAGTCGTCAAAACGCCAGTCTAGATAACTCACCTCGCCGGTTCCCGACCAAATCTGGGTTGGGTAATACTGGTGATGAGACCAGAGATAAGTATGAGTGCGCACCTGAGTTACGCCATCGATGGGTGTGCTGCTCAGTACACGGTAATAAAGCGAAGCGGTCTTTTCCAGCTTAAAGTGTGTTGAAAGCGGCATGGGCTGGGGATTAAGTACCAAGTCCTCGGGCTGCTCAATATATGGTTCCAAGTCAAATCTAAACAACCTGAAACGCAGCCGGGTATCCGTTTGGGCAATCATAACTGCATCGAAGAAACAATAATAGCCCTCTAAGAACAATTCGTGCGGACCCACTTCTCCTGGCTCCAGAGGGAAGCTTCTGTGGTAACGGATGGAGCCGTTCAAATAGTTGAAAGTTGCAAGGTTGTAGTTGGTGCCAGCCTGGCTGGTGGCGTGGTAACTTACCACCAAACCATCTGTGTCATCGAAGGATGCAAGGCAGTCATTAAGCGTCAATTGCTGTTCAGCCTGGATCAAAGGTTGGATCAGGCTCCAGGTGTCGTTGCCGCTGCCATTCAATTTGTAGGCGTAGGCGGCGGGAAGGTTGGGTTCCGGCTGTACCACGATGTAGGCCCCCCCCGAGTTGTTGGCGCGGATCAGGTAATGTGTGACGGTAGCGCCAAACCTGAAGTAGCAATCGTTGTTGATAAGGACTCCGCCATCTGTCCAGAGCAGGTTTCCCTGCAGGTCGATCTTGTTTGCCATCAGCCTCGCGTGGCCTGATCCCAGTTCCTCCTGCCCTTCCAGCCAGCAGACAAGATAGCTGTCGTCGGAGCAGCGCACCATCTGCTCTCCGCCGATGCCCAGCCCGCAGCCCGCGATACGCAGGGAGGAATCCCACATCTCCTCACCCAGCGCGCTGATCCGGTTTGCCATCAGGCAGTTTTCTCCATCCAGTATCTGCGTCCAGAGCGTGATCAGGCTGCCGTCATCTGCTTGCTGCGTGCAGCCAGTGTAGCTCAGATCCTGCGCTTCCCGCACCACGACGTCCTCAGTCCAGACAGGGTTGGCAAAAGCCAGGCTGGTGGCGAGCAGCAGTAGTAGCATAGCCGTGTGTTTCATGAAAAAGACTCCTTTTCAAATAGATTGGAAAAGATAACAAGTCCCGCGGGCAGGCGCTGCCCTTACATAAAGACGCAAAACAAACAGCTTACAGAATGATAGTTTAAACAAGTCCGCCATATTCGCAACTTCTTTCTTTAAAATTTATAAGGCGCCGGATATACAGCGTGAGGCGCCCATTGCGAGCTGAAATTGCTAGGGCAGCATTGTTCTAAGGATTGGTTCATATCCCTTGCCTTCCGCAGGTATTCACAGATCACAAACGCAGCCCAGACGTCTGTTTTCTTTGCCCTCAAAAAACTACTTGACTGATTCTGCCATTTCTCACATAAGAATTTTTCGACTACATTTCGATAAACCAAGATGGAATACAGATTATGAAAAAACTTACCGCCCTGATCGGCCTGACGCTGCTCTGCGGAATCAGCCTGGCGCTCACCCTCAATGTAAGCGTTGACCCCTCCGCCTGGGATGGCAGCCTGCGCGGCCAGCCCACGGCACCCCTGCTGGAGCCCGGCGTTCCCGCGCTCAACTATTACCCCGTGCGGGTGCTGATCCCCTTTGGGGAAAAGGTGCTCAACGTGAGCGTGCAAAGCTCCCCTTACCTGTTGCAGCGCGATGGCGTGTATCTGGACTACGCGCGCCAGCAGCAGCCCACTTCGCAGCCCCGTCCGGACGCTACTCAGCCCGATCCCGCGATCTGGCAGAGCGACGCGCTGTTCCCGGCCGCCAATCACCGTTATCTGGGCACCCAGTTGCAGCGCGGCCTCCAATATGCCGTGCTGGACCTCTTCCCCTGGAAATACAATCCGGTTTCCCGCCAGATTCACGCGGCTTCCGAATTCAGCATCGAGATAGAAACCGGATGGGATGATGCCCTGGCCACCCAACAGGCCAACTTCTACGCCCCCGCCCTGGCTGCCCGCTCTGTGGAAGGATTTGCCCTCAACCCCCAGGCCCTGGCCAGCTACCAGCAGGCTTCCCGCTATCGGAACCACGCTCCCCAAAGCCGCCTGATTGACCTTTCCACTCCGCGCCAAATGGTCATCATCACCAACTCCACCGCCTCCTCCTGGCTGCAAAGCTATGCCAACTGGCGCGACGGCAGCGACATCAGCACCGGCGTATTCCAGACCGCGGATATCTATGCCAGCTATCCCGGAACCGACAACGCCGCCAAGGTGCGCGCCTTCATCAGCGACGCCTATCAAGCCTGGGCAAGCACCCCCCAGCCTCTGCAATATGTGATCCTGGGCGGCGATGACGAGATCGTGCCCCTGCGCGGCTGCTACGGCCAGGTGGGCGACACGGTTGATCTCAGAATGCCTACCGACCTCTATTTCAGCAATCTGGATGGAGACTGGAACGCCAATGGAAACGACATCTGGGGCGAACCGCAGGACCAGGTGGACATGCTGCCGGAAGTGCATATCGGACGCTTTCCCGCCGAGACCCAACCCGAGTTTGAAAACATCATCCGCAAAATCCAATACTACACCGGAAATTCCACGTTCAGCAACAACACCGCCATCATGTTCGGAGAAAACCTGAACAACAACCCCCTCACCTGGGGCGGAGATTACAAGGACGAAGTGGCCACCAGCGTCCCGGAACTGTACCACCTGCGCACCATGTATCAGCGCGACGGCACCTACAGCGAGCAGGGCGTCTGGAACGCCATCAACGAGGGCGTCCACGTGATGAACCACATGGGACACGCCAACCAAACCTTCCTGATGGGACAGAGCAACGGCAGCATCCAGCAGCTCCAGAACACCGAATATGGCTTTCTTTACACCCAGGGCTGCTATCCCGCCGCTTTCGACCAGGCCACCAGCGGCGACGGCGAGAGCATCGCGGAACACATGCTCACAGCCTCGGGCGGCGTCTTTGCCTTCCTCGGAAACACCCGCTATGGCTGGTATTCCCCCGGCAACACCAATGGCGCCTCCCAGTTCTATGACCGCGACTACTTCATCGGCCTCTACCAAACGGCCAACACCCAATTCGGCTCCGCGCTCAGCTATTCCCGCGAGCAGAACCTCAATGCCGCCATCAACTATGACGTGATGCGCTGGTGCTACTATCAGATGGTGCTCTTTGGCGATCCTTCCATTGAGGTCAAACCGCCTGACCCAGCCCTGCCCCTGCTCAGCCTGGAAAGCTACACAATCGACGATGTGGAGGGCGATGGCGACGGCACCATCAATCCCGGAGAGATAATCCGCATCCACCCCGTGATCAGCAACCATCAGAATTGGGCCGCGGCCCACAACGTGACCGCCACCCTCAGCGGCCTGCCCGCCGGAGCGCAGCTTTTGAGCGACCCGCTGGTGATACCACAGTTGTTGCCAGGCCAGACCGCCGATCCCGGCCTCTATTTCCGTGTGCAACTTCCGTCCGGCATCGATTATGGCAGCTATCAGATCACCCTGGAGCTGCAATCGCTGCATCCCGTCACCAACTTGAGCACTGGAACCCGCAGATTCCAGCTCGAATATGAAATCACCCTCATTGACGGCAGCTTTCCCTGGGATTGCCCCGTGGGCAGCAAATCCGCCCCGATCGTCTTCGATTTTGACGGCGACGGCAGCCTCGACATACTTTACACCGATAATTTCGGCAACAGCCATCTGCTGGATAACGCAGGGCAGCAGACCGGCTCCATTCCCGCGCCTCTCCAGCAGGATGTGATGCGCAGCGCCGCCTATGGCCAGTTGATTGACGGCCAGGAACCGGCTCTGGTACTCACCAGCCGCACCGGTAAAGTGCTGGCACTGGCAGGCGATGAAGTGCTTTTCGATTACGATGGCGGCAGCCAGTTCCTCTTCACCCCCGTGATCGCCCAGATCGACTGGCAGGGCGGGATGGAAGTGGTGGCGCACTCCCTGGATGGCAAGATCCACGTCCTGGATTCCTCCGGAAACCTGCTGCCGGGCTTCCCGCTTGACCTTGGCTCCGCCTTCCACAGCGAACTGGCTGTGGCGGACATCGACGGCGACGGCGGCAATGAGATCATCGTCGGCTGCTCCAACGGCAAGCTGCACGTGATCAAATCCGACGGCACTCCCCTGGCGGGTTTCCCCCTCCAGGTCTCCGGCGCAATCAACGGCGCGCCCACCATCCTCGCCAACCGCAGGATAGCCTTCGGCACCTCCAGCCACCTGCATCTGGCAACGCCCGCAGGCAGCCTGGTCTTCAGCAAGCCGATCAGCTCCGCGATGGGCGGCAGCCCCGCCCTGGCGGACATCAATGCCGACGGCGCGCTGGATATCGTGTTCGGCACCGCCAATGGCTCACTCTACGCGGTCAGCCAGAGCGGAATAGACCTTCCCGGCTTCCCGGTGCAGACCGGCGCCGTGCTGCAGACCCCGCCCATCATCGCTGACCTCGACGACGATCCCAACCTGGAAATCCTCGTTTCCAGCTATGTGAACTCGGTTTATGGCTTCAACCACGACGGCAGCGTATTGGACGGATTTCCATTCCAGACCAGCTTCAACGGCTGCACGCCCTCCACGCTATGCGATCTGGACGGCGACGGCTGGCTCAAGCTGGTGAGCGGCTATTCCACCGGAGTGCTGGTGCTGAACCTGCGCCGCGCGGAAAAGGACAACCGGCCCTGGACCGTTTACCGCGGCTCACTCACCCGCCAGGGCAGCTACGCCTCCACCGGTAACGTCTCCAATCCCGCGGAAGAAGCTCCCGCCCTGCGCACCGCCCTGCTGCAAAACTTTCCCAATCCCTTTAATCCCAGCACCAGCATCCGTTTCCAACTGGCATCCGAAGGCTCCGTCCGGCTCGCAATTTACAACCTCAAAGGCCAGTTGGTGCGCGTCCTGAGCGACGGCCATCGTTCCCGCGGCTCACACACCGTCACCTGGGATGGCCTCGACGCCTCCGGCGACCCGGTCTCCAGCGGAGTCTATCTCTACCGCCTGCAAGCGGGTGGAAAGGTGCAGTCACGGCGTATGCTGCTGCTCAAATGACAGAGATTTGCATTGACATAAAACGCACTAAAATAAAGTCTTGAAACCAGAAATAAAATATACATAGGGAGGCTAATATGCCAAAAGTACTGATCGCCACAGAGAAGCCCTTCGCCGCGGAAGCCGTGCAGAAGATCAAGGCTGAACTGGACAAGGCCGGCTATCCCCATAGCTGGCTGGAAAGCTACACCGACGTGAAAGACTTCCATGCCGCCGTGGCAGATGCCGAAGCCCTCATCATCCGCAGCGACAAAGTGGATGCCGCCGTCTTCGACGCCGCCAAACAACTCAAGATCGTGGTGCGCGCCGGAGCAGGCTATGACAACATCGACCTCGCCGCTGCCACCGCCCACGGTGTGGTGGCCATGAACACCCCCGGCCAAAACTCCAACGCCGTCGCCGAGCTGGCGCTGGCCATGATGATCTACATGGCGCGCGGCAAGTTCAACGGCAAAAGCGGCTCCGAGCTGGCTGGCAAGAAGCTGGTGCTCCATGGCTTCGGAAATGTGCCCCGCTTTCTCGCCAAAATGGCCAAAGGCATTGGCATGGACGTCTATGCCTACGATCCCTACATCAGCGCGGACATCATGGCCAAAGACGGCGTCAAACACCTGGATAAGGTGGAAGACATCTTCAGCACCGGAGACTACATCTCCCTGCACATCCCCGCCACCGCCGAGACCAAGAAATCCATCAACTGGAACCTGCTCAGCCTGGTGAAACCCGACTGCATCCTGGTCAACACCGCCCGCAAAGAGGTGATTGACGAGGAAGCCCTGCTCAAGGCCTTTGAGGAAAAGAAGAAATTCCGCTATGTGAGCGACGTGGAACCGGAATGCGGCGCCAAACTGATGGAACTCTATGCCGACCGCTACTATGCCACCCCAAAAAAGATGGGCGCCCAGACCGGGGAAGCCAACGTCAACGCCGGAGTGGCGGCTGCCAAACAGATCATCGCCTTCTTTGAAAAAGGCGACACAACCTTCAAAGTAAACTGATCAGACCCTGTCTGAGATTGCAACCCCCGGCACTGCCCGGGGGTTTTTCTTGTCCCGGCAATCCGCGCCCTGCGCGAATCGTGTATCTCCAGTGCGATCATTTGCGCTCCGCCTCTGCTATGGATAACCTTTATACATTTAATGAGCGTAGATTGATCACCTCTTTGCCCTCATTTGCCAGGGTGGGCTAAGTCTATATTTTCCGTAGGTCATCCTTAACTTGGTGAGGGATGACCTAAGGATGATGGCACCAAACGC
>JAAYWB010000071.1 GCA_012516855.1 Candidatus Cloacimonadota bacterium | reverse complement strand
TACGTGTTACTCACCAGTTCGCCACTCTCTCACCCCCGAAAGGATGATACCGTTCGACTTGCATGCCTAATCCACGCCGCCAGCGTTCGTCCTGAGCCAGGATCAAACTCTCCATCATATCGATAATATGAATGAATTGACTTCTGTTGGCTCGCACAAATCTCTATGGCACTCTATATGCTTTTAAAGAACTCAATTTGCGCAGCATCTCAAGCGCGCAGGATAGCCATGAAAAAAACAGCGGTTTTTGTGTCAACACAAATTTTTGAAAATATTCCGCCCCTGTGACAGCCTCTTATTTTATCTGCTTATCTGCAGTATGCTTAAAGAATGGAAAGAAAATATGGCTTGAGTTCAAATAGAGTGGCGCGACTATTGTCATCCCAAGCTGGCGACCCTTGAAAGAGTGAAGCAATGCCTACTGGCCATTAAGGCCTTTTCCCAGGCACCAGTCTCGCCTCCCGCACGATACCCGCATTTGATGCGGGGATTTGGCGAGAGGCATGCGAGGGGAATGGTCGAGACCGCTAAGAAGGAGGCAGGAATCCAGATCGGGAGGCTTTGGACCATCTAAAGGTAAACGAAATTCATTGACATATATACTGCCTGTATTTTTTGGGATTATTCTAAACAAATTAGGGAGTGTGAAAATGCTCAGGTATAAACTTCTTTCCAAGCTGCACCGGGCTACTGTGACCGAGTGCGATCTGAACTACAATGCCAGCATCCAGATAGACAGCGAACTTTTGCAGCTTAGCGGCATGCACGAGCACGAGCGCGTGGAGATTTGGGACGTGAACAACGGGGCGAGGTTTTCCACCTACATCATCGCCGCGGAACCCGGCAGCCGCAAGATCAGCATCAACGGCGCCGCGGCCCGGATGGTGCACACAGGAGACAAGATCATCGTGGTCAACTACGGCCTGATGGACGAGAAGGAAATGGAAACCATCCAGCCCAAGATCATTATTTTGGGCGAGGGCAACGAACCGGTTAAATAATGCGGGTTTGCAAAATGGTCGCAGAAGTCCGCCAGGCTCTGGCAGAGGCCAGGCAAGGCCGGAAAGTCGGCTTTGTGCCTACGATGGGCGCCCTGCACCGCGGCCATCTTTCCCTGGTGGAGCGCTGCGCGATGGAGACGGACCTGACAGTGGTTTCGATCTACGTGAATCCCGCCCAGTTCGGCCCGAAAGAAGATCTGGGCAAATATCCCCGTGACCTGGAAGGCGATCTGGAACTGCTTTCCCAACACCGGACGGATCTGGTATTCTTTCCCAACAACGAGCAGATGTATCCCCAGGGTTACAGAACCTGGGTTGAGGTGGAGGGCCTTTCCAATATTCTCTGCGGCGCCAGCCGGTCCGGTCATTTCCGGGGTGTGGCAACCGTGGTGCTGAAGCTGACCCAGATAGTGAAACCTGACCTGATGTTCATGGGTTTGAAGGATTTTCAACAGATAGTGGTGCTGGAGCGCATGCTGCAGGACCTGAACAGCGAAACCCGAATCGCGCGCTGTCCCATCGTTAGAGAGGAAGACGGACTGGCGATGAGTTCGCGCAACGCGTATTTAAGCCCCGAAGAACGCGTCCAGGCCAGATGCCTTAGCCAAGCCTGGAAACAGGCGAGAGAAACTGTGGCACAGGGCTGCCGGAACAGCCTTGAATTATTGGATCATGCTGAAAAAACAATTCTGGAAGCCGGTGGCCAGATAGACTACGTCAAAATCGTGAACTCCGAAACCCTTGCCGACGTGGACATTGTGGACGAAAATTCACGCATGTTGCTGGCTGTGAAGATAGGCAACACGCGGCTGATAGACAATTCGGCACTACTTGCCTGACAGCGGGTCGGGCCGGAAAAACTTGACCCATTATACATGCAATTCATTAATTCTATTATTCATTCGCGAAAGTGGCGGAATAGGCAGACGCGCTGGACTTAGGATCCAGTGGGATAATCCCGTAGGGGTTCAAGTCCCCTCTTTCGCACCATATATTCAGGAGACAAAGTGCAAACAGAATTCAAACAGATCGACCCAACCACCAAAGAGATAGTGCTCACCGTGGAAGCCGAAAAAGTGGACGCGGCCTACCAGAAATACCTGCAGAAAGCAGCCAAATCTCTGGAAGTGCCGGGATTCCGCAAAGGCAAAGCCCCGCTGAGCATGGTCACAAGGCTGCACGGCGACAGAATCAAGGACTATTTCGAGAAAGACTATGTGGACGAAGCTTTCTCCGAAGCAGCGAAGGAACATGACATCCGCTTCCTGCTCTATCCGGAAGTGAAAGAACTGGAGTGGCAGCAGGGTTCCGAAATGAAGATAACCCTTGAGATCGAGCACGAACCGCCGGTGGAATTCAGGCAGATAGACAATCTGCAAGTGCCCTTCAAGCCGCTGGTTCTGGAAGAAGAGGTGGAGAAGTTCATCCAGAAACTGAGCACCGAACACGCCACCTTCCAGCACATTGATGTGGCCGAAACAGGAGACTTGGTGTTGGGGCATCTGAGCTTTGAGCTGAACGGCACCGCACATACCGTGGAAACAACCTTTTACGCCGATGACAAGGAGACGGAGGGGTTCCCCGGCAAAATCGTGGGCGCCAGTACAGGTGACAGGCTGGAAGCGGAATTGGACGGCAAAAACCTGAAATTGATGCTGCCCAATGACCATGGGCTGGATGTGGACGAAGAAGCCAAATACGCGTGCAGCTTTGAAACGAGCGACATCACCCGCAACGTGGTGCCAGCCATCGATGACGAATTTGCAAAGGACATGGACTTTGCCGACCTTACGGAAATGCGTGCCAAGATCGGTGAAGACATGAAAACCAGGATCGAGCATGTCAATTATGATGGCGAAAACTCCGCCATCCTCGCCAAGCTTTATAACGACAACCAGTTTCCCCTGCCCAAAAAGACATTACAATACCTGGTGGTCCAGGAACTGGAAAGTTTCGACGAGAGATACCGCCAAATGCTGCAGAAATACGTGATAGACAAGGTAGTGCAGGACATGGTGAGCATGTATCTGCTGGCCGCGCTGCAAAAGCAGAGCGGTACGGAATTTTCTGAAGAGATGAAAGACGCCTATATCGAACACAGGGCCATACTGGATGAAAAGAATCCCGCAGCGTACCGCGAGCAGAACCAAGAAATGATCGACGGAGAGAATTTCAGGGAAAGCGCGCTTAACTATCATATCCTGCGTGGGATCGCTACCACTTGTATTTTCGTGGAACCTGAACCGGAACCGGAGCCGGAACAGCCGGAGGACACCGAGTTTGAGGTTTCTAAGGAAACCGAGGAGGAACAGGAATGAACTACATTCCCATGGTGATAGAACAGGTGGGTCGCACCGAGCGGGCTTACGACATCTATTCGCGCCTGCTGAAAGACAGGATAGTCTTTGTGAGCGGTGTGATCGAGGACAACCTGGCCAATTCCATAGTGGCGCAGCTTTTGCATCTGGAAGGCGAGGACCCCGAACGCGACATCTATATGTACATCAACAGCCCCGGAGGGATAATCTCCTCCGGATTGGCGATATACGACACCATGCAGTACATCAAGCCGAACGTGAGCACCATCTGCATCGGCCAGGCCGCCAGCATGGCAGCGCTGCTGCTGGCTGCCGGGCATCACGGCAAACGCACCGCCCTGCCCAACAGCCGCATCATGATCCACCAGCCCCTCGGCGGCGCGCAAGGCCAGGCCAGCGACATCGAAATCCAGGCCCGTGAAATCCTCTACCTGCGCGAAAGGATGAACGAAATCCTGCACAAACACACCGGACAGGATTTGAAAAAACTGGTGGAGGACACCGACCGCAACTTTTACATGGACGCCCTGCAAGCCAAAGAATATGGCATCATCGACGAAATGATCGTCACCCGGAAATAACTTGACGGGATTCACAACGGTACAATTAGTGAAACTAAGGCATCCAAACCGAACAAAGAAAACCAGGAGGATTTCTTGGATAAGTTCAAGAACCTGAGCTGCTCTTTCTGCGGCAGAAACGAGCTCGAGGTGAAAACCCTGATCCGCGGGATTGCAGGGAATATCTGCGATGAATGCATCGCCATGTGCCACAACATCGTGGTGACCACCGCTCCTGAAACCTCAGAAGAAGTGGTCGAACTGCCCCGGCCCAGCGAGATCAAGAGTTATCTGGACCAGTATGTGATCGGTCAGGAACAGGCTAAAATGATCATCTCCGTAGCGGTCTATAACCATTACAAACGCATCTTCCGCCAGGACGACAAAGACTCCATCGAGCTGGAGAAAAGCAATATCATGATGATCGGACCTACTGGCTGCGGCAAGACACTGATTGCGCAGACTTTGGCCAACTATCTGAAGGTGCCCTTCGCCATTTCCGACGCCACCACTCTCACTGAAGCTGGCTACGTTGGTGAAGACGTGGAAAACATCCTGGTGCGTTTGCTGCAAGCCGCGGATTATGATGTGGCCAAGGCAGAGCGCGGCATCGTCTATTTAGACGAAATCGACAAGATCAGCCGCAAATCAGAAACCCCCTCGATCACCCGCGACGTCTCCGGAGAAGGCGTGCAGCAGGCTTTGCTGAAAATCCTGGAAGGCACCAAGGTGAACGTTCCACCCAAAGGCGGGCGCAAACATCCGCAGCAGGACTTCATCGAAATGGATACCAAAAACATCCTCTTCATCGTTGGCGGGGCTTTCTTCGGCCTGGAAAAGATAATCAAGGAACGCCTGGACACCAAGGCCATCGGCTTCGATGTGAAGCTGGGCCGAGTGACCGAAGAATACAACATTTTTGACCATACTGTGTCCAGCGATCTGCTGAAATACGGCCTTATCCCAGAACTGATAGGCCGCATGCCGGTGCTCTGCACTCTGCACGAACTCAGCGAAGAAGCGCTGGTGGATATCCTCACCCAGCCCAAGAACGCCATCTGCAGCCAGTACAAGAAATACTTCCAGATGGATGGTGTGGACCTGGAATTCGATCACGAAGCCCTGCGCGAGATCGCCAGCATCGCCATCAAGCAAAAAGCGGGCGCCCGCGGGCTGCGTGCCATCATGGAAAAGTTCATGCTGAAAATCATGTATGACATTCCGGATATGGAAAAACTTCGCGGTTGCCGCATCAGCGCGGATGTGGTGAGCAAAGGCAGCGCACCGGAATTCACCTTTGCCGGCAGCACCGCCCGCAGAAAAGCGGTCGGTTCGAGTTGATGGGCCTATGCAATGAAACACGGGCTGCTGCTGTTGCTGCTGGGCATGGTTCTGCCGCTTTTGGCCTGCACGACCACGCCGGGCGAACTGAGGGTCCGCAACCGCAGCGCTGACGACATCTGGGTAAGCGTGGCTAACTTGGAGCCGCACAAGATCAGTGGATGGTCGAACTGGTCGCTGTTTTACAAGGAAACCGCCGTCCTCAGTGTAAGCTTCATTGGCAATTACGTTTTCGCCAACGGGGTGGAGCAGACTGTGCGCCCGGGGTTGATCTCCACGGTGGACGTTCTTCCCTCCGGCGGCGCCATCGCCTTTGCCAACGATGCAGAATTAACCATAGCCGAGGTCTACATCTCCCCCACTGGTGATCTGGATTGGGGCCCGAATGACCTCGCCGGGGGCCTTGAATCTGGCCAGAACACTATCTGGACGGTTACCGCGGGAACTTGGGACCTCAAATTGGTTGATAGTGACTTCCGCGAATACTTCTGTTACGGAATCGCCGTGACTACAAACCAGACCCAAAGCCTCAGTTTTTCAGATTTCGGCAAAGCCTCAGACGGCAAAAACGCCTCCCGTGTCCAAGCCAACGATAATTAGAAAAAGGAAGTACCATGACTGCTGAGATCACAGCACCACGCCGAGAACGCCTGGCCGCGCTCCTTTCCGACGGAGAATATGTTATTGTCTTTGCCAATGCCCAGTGCAAACTGCAAAAGTTCAGACAGGACAAGAATTTCCTCTACCTCACCGGGCTCAACCATCCCGAACTTATCTATGTTGCTGGCAAATATGGTAGCCGCTTCAACGACATGCTTTTCATCGAGCGCAGCGACCCCGAACGCATCGTGTGGGAAGGCGAAAAACTCGACGCGAAGGAAGCCACACGGATCAGCGGGATCAAGCAGGTGCGCTATCTGGACGAATTCTACCCCACCCTGTCAGGCATGTGCCCCTTAATGCAAGTGATCCATGCCAACCTTGGCTTCGCCGGCCTGAACCAGCCGCCCACCCTGGCCATGCACATGCTCCAGCCCATTCGTGACCGCCAGCCACAGATCCAGATCAAACAGTTGAACGATCTCATCACCCCTCTACGCAAGATCAAAGACAACTGGGAAGTGAAGCAGCTGCAAAAGGCCATCGACATCACCGGACAGGGCATTGAAGACATCGTAAGTTCCGCCACGGCAGGCATGATGGAATACGAGCTGGAGGCAACCCTCTTTTACCGCATGCAGATGAACGGCCTGCAAGCCTGGGGTTTTGCCCCCATCATCGCCGCGGGCATCAACGCCGCCACTCTCCACTACGAAAAGAACAACTGCCGGATCGGGGAAAACGAACTGGTGTTGATGGACGTGGGCGCAGACTGCAACGGCTACAGTGCAGACGTTACTCGCTGCTTTCCTATCGGCAAGAGATTCACAGCGCGACAGAAACAGATCTACAGCCTCGTGCTGGGCGTGCAGAAAAAGGTGATCGCGGCTGTGAAGCCGGGCGTGAAGCTTTCCGAGCTCAACGACATCACCAAAAAGGGATTGGCGAAGGGCCTTATCGCCCTGAACCTGATCGATTCCGAGGACCAGGTCGGCAGATATTACATGCACAGCGTGAGCCACTTCCTGGGTTTGGACACCCACGACCTCGGCGGCCGTGAAGCAGTCTTGGAAGAGGGCAACGTGATCACCGTCGAGCCAGGCCTGTACCTTCCGGAGGAAAACCTCGGCGTGCGCATCGAAGACGACGTGCTGGTCATAAAAACCGGCCACAAAGTGCTTTCCGCCAAGATCCCCAAAGAAATAAAAGACATTGAGAAGCTGCGCCGCAGGGTGATTGCACCATGACCTGCAAAGCCATCTATCCCGGCACCTTCGACCCCATCACCCTGGGTCATGTGAACATTCTGGAAAAAGCCGCCAGACTTTTTGAAAAAGTTATCCTGGCCGTGGCGGACTACACCGGCAAAGAGAACCTTTTCAGCTTCGATGAACGCATCCGTCTTTGCACCGAAGCTGTTAAACATATCCCAAACGTGGAAGTGTTGGGTTTTGAAGGGCTGGCAGTGGAATTTGCCAGGAAACAGGAATGCCGGGTTATGATCCGCGGCCTGCGTGCCGTTTCTGACTTTGAATACGAACTGGCTTTGGCCCTCACGGACACCAAGCTCGATCCCGGCATCGAAACCATTTTCCTGGTGCCCAGCCTGCGCTATATGTACCTTTCTTCTTCTATGATACGGCAATTAGCGGAACTTGGCTCCGAACTCAATGATTCTGTGCCGGAAAACGTGGCCCGGGCCCTTGTAGAGAAGCATAAAGATGGCTAAGAAAACAGAATCTGTCCCAAAAGACATAATCCAGATTTCCGACCGCGCCCTGCCCGCAGACGTGAATGCCGAAGCCGGCGTTCTTTCCGCCATGATCATAGATTCGGGCATCGTGAGCAAAGGCATAGAGACTATCAAGGAAGAATACTTTTCCCGCGCAGCGAACAAACTGGTCTTCCGCTCCATCTGCGAGCTATTTTACGAAGGCGTAGAAACCGATCCCGTGACCCTGGCGAGCCGTATGGAACGCAACAACACCCTGGAAAAAGCCGGCGGAATACCCTATATCAACGATCTGGCCGACTTTGTGGTCTCCAGCGCCAATTTCGACTACCATCTCACCATCCTCACCGAAAAAGCCCTGCTGCGTCATCTGATAGTGGCCTGCAACGGCATCATAGAATCCTGCTACAGCTCGCCCAAAGCGGTGAAAGACATCGTTGACGAAGCCGAGCAGGCAATTTTCAAGATAGCCGAACTTCCCCACCAAATTGGCTTCCAGCGTTTTGACGAGATCAGCCACGAGGTGCTGCAGACCATAGACGCCATTGCTACAAAGAAGATTCCGGTGATTGGAATTCCAAGCGGCTACGGCGACCTTGACCGCCTCACCGGCGGTTTCAGGCCTGGCCAGTTCATCATCATCGCCGCGCGCCCCGCCATGGGTAAAACCTCCCTGGCATTGAATATAGCTTCCCACGCTGCGGTGAACATGGGCAAAAAAGTGGCCATCTTCACCATGGAAATGGCCGCGGACGAAGTGATAATGAGGATGTTCAGCAGCGCTTCGGAAGTGAACATGGACGCCATGCTGAAGGGTTACGGCATGAACGAGGAAAAGATGATCCGCATCATGCAGGCTTCCGAAGTGCTCTCCGCCAAACCCATTTACATAGATGAATCCGGCACCAACACCCCCCTGGAAGTCCGGGCAAAGGTCCGGCGCCTTGCCGCTGAAATCGGCGGCGTTGATCTCATCATCATCGACTATTTACAGCTCATGACCGTGCCCAAAGACCGCGACAACCGCCAACAGGAAATATCAGAAATATCCCGCGCGCTGAAAATCCTGGCCAAAGACATGAAAATCCCCGTGGTGGCCCTCTCCCAGCTAAACCGAATGCTGGAAACCCGTGAGGACAAGCGCCCCCGCCTGGCTGACCTGCGTGAGTCAGGCGCCATCGAGCAAGACGCCGACCTGGTGATGTTCATCTACCGCGATGAGTATTATTATGGAGAAAAATCCGAAAAACCCGGCATAGCGGAAATAATCGTGGGAAAAAACCGCCATGGCTCCACAGGTTCGGTGGACCTGGGCTTCGTAAAGGAATTCACCCTCTTCCGTAGCATCGACACTGTGCATGAAACTTGATTTCCTCGCCGGAATTGGCGCCTTCACCATCTTCATTGGCAGGGTGCTAAAAAGCCTGCCGCGTTTGGGGAAGCGCCGCGAGGAATTCGTCATCCAGCTCAAGCGCATCGGCATTGATTCACTGCCGCTGATCGCCCTAACCTCATCTTTCACCGGCCTCGTGACCGCGCTGCAGCTTGTCTATCAAGGTCGCGGCTACATTCCGGACCACCTCTTCAGCGTGCTCATCAGCAAATCCACCATGATTGAGCTGGCGCCGGTGCTCACGGCTTTGGTAATGACTGGTAAAGTGGGCGCCGCCATTGCCGCGGAGATCGGCTCCATGAAGGTTAGCGAGCAACTGGACGCTCTGCGCAGTATGAGCGTGGAACCGGAGGAATTTCTTTACCTTCCCCGGATCGCGGCAGGCGTGGTGGCCTTTCCCCTGCTCACTGTCTTTGCCAACATGGTCGGGATCGGTAGTGCCTGGTTTTTCAACTGGGTGCAAAACGGCATCCACTACCACACCTTTTTCAACAACATCCGCAGCTACTTTCAAACCTTCGACCTGCTCAGCGGCATCGTGAAGTCCATCGTGTTCGGCTTCGTGATCACCTCCCTGGCCTGTTTTTTCGGCGACCGAACCAGAGGCGGCGCCGAGGGTGTGGGACGCAGCACCATGCAAACCGTGGTCTATAGCTCCGTGTGGGTGCTGGTGATGGATTTCATCGTGGCTTTCCTGATCCTGGGGTAGTTGTGAGGCGGTCCCTCCAGCTTTTTCCGGTCTTAATTGCCATCACCCTTGCATTGATGCTGGCTTGCGGAGCCTGCAAAGCCAAACCGGAACCGGTTGCGGAAAAGCCAGCTCCGACCAGTTCCCTGACTATCTTTGCCCTCCAGCACATCCGCTCCTCCGGCTTCGAGGCAGTTGTCCTAAAGGATTTCGCGGACAAAAACAACACCGCCCTGAAGGTGGTCGTTTTCCCGGACCTGGTCTCGCTGCTGGATTCCCTCAGCGTTTCGGACAGCCTTGCCAATGCCGACATCGTGCTGGGGCTGGACAGCGCTTTCGCCCTCTCCGACTCGATCCTGAAACCATTTGCTCCCCTGCCCGAGATTTCGCTCATTGAGGTCAGCCTCGATATCCCCCGCGACCCCGGCCAGCGCCTCATCCCCTATGCCACGGCCAATCTCAGCTTCATCTGCGACACCCGCAAATATCCAGACCCGCCCAAGTCGTTCGGAGAGCTTCAGGATGCCCGCTACTACAACCAAATGGGACTCTGCGACCCCTCCACTTCGGGGCTGGGGAGGTCTTCTTTGCTCTGGACCGTGGCCCTGTTTGGGGAACGCGGTTATGATCAGCTCTGGAACAGCTTCCGCAAAAACGTCCGCCACCTCTACCGGGATCACGGCGAAGCTCTGAACGCGCTGCGGAGGGGAGATTGCGGCCTGATAATCGGCTACAACTCAGTTCCCGCCTGGATAAGTGAGTTCCATCCCTCCGAAAGCCACATCCAGGCAGTGATTCCCCAAGAGGGGTCTTTCCGCCACACTGAATGCGCTGCCCTCTGCGCGGGCGCCCCCAACCACACAACAGCCCTGCTTTTCCTGCGCCATCTGATTTCCGCGGAAGCCCAGCAGTTCGTGATGTTCAAGCTGGCCATGCTGCCCGTGAACGGACGCACCCCGCTGCCGAGGGGTTTTTCCCGCCTGCCCTGGAGCGTTTACAGCGTCAACAGCCGCCTGGATAGATACGAAGCAAATCAAAACCTGCCCCTTTGGCTGGAAAGCTGGAATCGCCTGATAAAAACCCTGCCCGGCCTTTGATGACGCTGCCCCTTCCTTCAGCAAACCTGCACGTGGTCCTCTATGAACCGGAGATTCCAGCCAACACAGGCAATATCGGCCGGCTTTGCGTGGGTTCGGGAGCAATTCTCCACATCATCCAGCCCTGCAGATTCCTGCTTACGGACAAAGCGCTCAAACGGGCCGGACTGGATTATTGGGAGCATCTGGACCTGAGGCTGCACAAGGATTGGGAGGAAATTCCCCGCCTCTGCCTTCCGGACCGCATCTGGCTTTGCACCACAAAATCCAGCCGCAGCTATCTGGAGCCCCGTTATCAGCCTGGCGATTTCCTCGTTTTCGGCCCCGAATCCAGAGGCCTGCCCCAAACCCTCCTTGATGCCCATCCCTCTCAGACGCTCACCATCCCCATGAGCCCCAACCTCCGTTCCCTCAACCTCTCCAATGCCGTTGCCATCGTCCTCTTCGAAGCCCTGCGCCAAACCATCGGTTCCCGTGGTTGAGTGTTTCCATCCACACCCTTAGCGGTCTTTTCCATCCCTCTCCCACGCCCCTCGCCAAATCCCCGCATCGAATGCGGGTATTGTGCGGGAGGCGATTATGGGACAGAAGAAAGGGCCTTAACGGCCAGACCACACCGCTTCAATTCTCCGAGGGAAAGCTGTCGCAGGGATGGATCAGGCGCACCCACCCTGTTGGAACATGAAGCCAAAAAAAGCCCGGGATTAGATTCCCGGGCTGTTAACCTGTCTTTTTGGGGGTTAGTTTAGAACTGAATGTCTCTCATTTCCAGCGGGGTGAGCATCAGCACTTCGCCGTCGCCGAAATCGCGCCAGAGTTCATAGACGCGCATGTAGCTTCCCAGAAACTTGTCCAGGGCGTCGTTGCGCAGCGATGCTCCGAAGGGATTGCCCCCCATCTTGATCTCCATTCCGTCATCGGAAGAGGTTGCGTCCACGAGTGTGATGTGGCCTTTGATGCCGGTTAGTTTGCGCATTTCCTCAAGGGCGGTGTCGAGTCCGCCGAGGGCGTCAACCAGTCCGTTCTTCAAAGCCTGTTCGCCTGTCCAGACGCGCCCCTGGGCGATGGCGTGCACCTGGTCGTAATCCAGGCCGTCGCGTCCCTTGTCCACTTTTCTTACAAAGTCTTCGTAATAGGCTTCAATGAAATCGCTCATCCTGCTCTTCTCTTCTTCTGTCCAGTAGCGGTGGGTGGCGCCGAAATCGGCATTGACGCCTTTTTGCACCGTTGACCAGTTCACGCCGATCTTGTCGTAGAGCCTGGGCAGGGCGAAAGTGAGCCCCATAACGCCGATGGAACCGGTGAGAGTGGAGGGTTGAGCCACGATGCGGTCGGCTCCGCAGGCGATGTAATAGCCTCCGGAACCCGCCATGCCGGACATGGATACCACTACCGGCTTCTTGTTTTCAGTTTGGGCAAGCTGGAGTTCGCGCAGGATGATGTCGGAGGCCTGGCCAGATCCGCCGCCGCTATCCACGCGCAGGATAATTCCTTTATACATGGGGTTTTTGCGCGCTTCGCGTATCAGCTTCACGGTGTTTTCGTGGGCAATCACGGAGCCGGGTTCCCCTTCGCCCATCACGATGTTGCCCTGGGCATAGATAACCGCGATGAGGCTCTCGCGGGGCTGGCTCCATTTGTAATTGATGTGTTCGGGAACGCAGCTTTGGGTGCCAGAAAAGCTGAATTCATCCTTCAGAATATCCTTTAGCTCGTCTTCATAGATAATCTTGTCCACCAGGCCCGCCGCCAGGGCGTCCGAGGCCAGAAAATAGGGGCCGGCGTCGATGGTTTCCTGAACGGAGCTTTTCAACTTGTCGCCCCGTCCGGCGTCCATGGCGGCCACTATCTGGTCGTAGATGCTCTGGAGAAGGGAATCGTAAACCTCGCGCTCGGCCTCGGTCATTTCGGTTTCGGAAAACACGTTTCCGGCGTTTTTGTATTTGTGGCTGCGAAAGTTCATCACCTCCACCCCCAGAGTGTCCAGCAACTCCTTGAAATAGGGGCTGGAGGCGGAAAGGCCACGCAAATCCACCACTCCCTGTGGATTAAGATAGATGGCGTCAGCTATGGAGGAGGCGAACATGTAGCCTGAATTGCCGATATTGTCATAGTAGAAGGTGATTTTTTTGCCTCCGGACTTGAAATCCCGGAAAGCGTCCGTGAGTTCCTGCAAAAGGGCGAAGGAAGTGGAGAAGGAGGGGTTTTTCAGCAGGATGCCGTGCACGGAGGGGTCTTCCTTGGCCCGGTTGATGTCGGCTATCAGGCTTTCGATGCCCTTGTTCTGGTTATCCATTATCCTTATCTTGCCGATTTTAAATTTCGGCTCGGTGTAGGTCTTGATTTTCCCTTCCAACTTCATTTCGTACCAGTTTTTCCCGCGCAGGCCCAGGAAGGGGCGGAAGAGGTTGTCCGAGAAATGGATGTAAGGTACTCTATTTTTGCTGGTGGCGACAGCGCCAACATCAACCTTGCCGAAGCTGAGGCTGAAGTTCATCCAGGCAGTTTTCTTGTCCAGATTGTAGGAAGCTCCGATGTTCAAGCCATCCAAAAGTCTGGTGTGGGCGCCGATAACGAAGTCGTTGAATCCGTAGCCGCCGTCGTCTTTGTCATAGTCGATGTCCGCGCTCAGTTCCAGCCTTTCTTCCCTGATCCCATTCACAAAAGCCAGGGGCCGCAAAGCCGCGCCGGCGTGATAGGCAGGGGATTCCTTGTAGGGGTTGTCCAGCCTGAAAGCCAGCGAGGTGGAGCCGTGGGGCCTGTAGGTTAGGGCGCTGCGCCAGTCGCCCCGGCCGATGTTTCCGTTTTTCCAACGGTAATGAGTTCCTATGTAGAGGTTGGGCAGAATACTGTTTGGCAGCACTTTGCTACCCAGGGCCAGGGTGTGGTAATTCATCGGGCTGTCTGCCGCATCCCTGGTGTATTCAAGGGTGTAGCTAAGGTTGTCCATATTGGCGAAAAGCCAGTAGTGGCGGCGTAATTTCCAGTCGTCGAGAGTTTGTGCCCAGCCAAGTCCGCTGGCGTGGCCTGTGCACAGCAGGGAGGGGTTGGCCAGCGGGACGAAGAGGTTGTCGATGCTGGCGCTGGGATAATCCATCCCGGTGAGGTCGAGCTCGTTCCAGGCAGGGGTTTGGGCGTTGATCAACGCCGGTAGTGAGATAAGGAGCAAAAGGCTCCACAGAATATGCTTCATTCTTCCTCCTAGGTGAACAGAATGATTTGAGTGTTTCCGGCCGCTTCCAGATTGTCTTCCCCGCTTTGGGCGGGTCTGTCCGGAATCCGGTTTTACAACCTGGGTTCCATCCCCAAGCCATATCCTTTCATTTTCAATCGTGGTAATTTTGTCAATGCAAAACATCTTAACTTAACTCCCTGGATTTGTAAAACCAGGCCCCTGCCACCACGAAAACCGCGCTGAGGGCCAGCTTAAGGACGGAATTCCAGGAAAGAAGCGAGTTCCAGACCTTGTTAATCGCAGCTTGCATATCCAGTGCCTGCAACTCGTTCATGGGAGGACAGCTAGGATAGCTCTTCACTTCCAGCGCGATCATCCTGCCCAGAAACTCAAACAGCGAGGGGATATGCCAGCCCGTGGTGTAGTTCAGAACGCCGATCACCACTTCGATGGCCAGCAGCGTCAGAAAGCCCAGCGGGAGGGATTTTCGCTTGTACACTCCAGCGAACAGCCAGGCTAGAGAACCCAGGAACAGGATGCTGAGGCTGGTGCCAAGAAATGTCTGCAGCCAGCCTGTCAGGCCATACCGAAAGCCCGCCGAAACGGAATTGCTGTAAATCAGGGTGAACACCACGGCGTTAAGCAGCGATAGCAGTCCATACAGCAGTATCGTCACCAGGCTCACCAGCAGGAATTTGCTGCCGGCTATCTTCAGGAAAGACACCGGCTGGGAAAAATTGAAAATCTCACAGCGGTTTTTATAGCCGCCGTTGATCACGTTGTACGCCAAAACAACAGCGCTGATCGCGGAAACAAAGCCCAGCATGATCGTTATAGCCGAAGTCAAACCATAAAGAACTAAGTCGCTATATCCGGTGAGTATTTCTCCCGAGTTCACCATGGCACCCAGGCTGTATCCCCGGATCAGACTGATTATCCAGCCGATCAGGGCGGTGATATACACGATGCAGGTTGCCCACAGCGGAATCAGTGTCATGAACCAGTTCGTGTCCCATTCTTTTTTGAGCAGCGCTTTACACTGTTTCATCTGTACCTCCCACAATTGAAAGGAAAAGGTCCGTGAGATTGGCCCGGCCGTAACTGGCTCCGGAAATCTCCACTTCCGCGTCTAGAACGGCGCTCACAGTGCCCAGGGTGCGTGCGATGAGGCGGGGCTTGTGTGCCATGATTTCAGCTTCCCGGTCACTAGGCAGGGTAACCACCCGCAGCCGGCTTTTCAGGCTTTCCATCTCTTCGTGAAGCAGGATTTGCCCGTGGTCGATGAAGATTACTTCCTGCAGCAAATGCTCCACCTCCTCCGCCTGATGAGTAGAGATGAGGATGGTCTTGCTCTCGTCGAAGAACTCGCCCAGGATGGTGTCGAAAAATTCCTTGCGAAAGGCAATGTCCAGTCCCAGCGTAGGTTCGTCGAGCATCAGAAAGCTCACGTCCAGCGAGAGGGTGATAAGCAGGTAGAGTTTGGTCTTCATGCCTTTGGAGAGTTTGCCCACCTTGAATTTCGGGGGCAGATTGCTGACTGACAGAAGCTTTTGGGCGCGGCTGTCGTTCCAGCGGGGATTCACGCCCCGAACGTATTCGACGGTCTGGCGAACCGTGAGGCGGTCGTCCAATCCGCTCACATCTGGGATGAAGGCCACTTCTTCAAAAACGCGGGGGTCCCGGTGTTTGATTTCCATATCCCCCAGTTTCACGCTGCCCTTATGGTTCAGAAAACCCAAAAGGCAGCGCATCAGGGTCGATTTACCCGCTCCGTTCTTGCCCAGCAAGCCGATGATCCGGCCGCGCCCCAGGCTCAGGTTCACGTCTTTCAGAGCCTGGAATTTGCCGTAGAACTTCGTCAGGTTGCTTGTTTGGTAGATGAATTCACTCATCCTTTCCTCCATATATCTTGTTCAAGCTTTGCGTTATTAACGCTTTGGGCAGCTCCAATTGCCGGGCTTTGCGCAGAACCGGCTCCAGGCTGTCCGTGATGAAATCCTTGCTGCGGGCGTTGATGATCTTCTCCCGCGCGCCCAGGGCCACAAACATCCCCACTCCCCGCTTCTTTTCCAGCACGCCTTCGTCCACCAGAAGGCTGAGGGCGTTGCCCACCGTGATGGGATTCAGCCCATACTCGCTAGCCATCACCCTTTGGGAGTGGATCTGTGCCTCTTCGGCCAGAGTCCCCTCCAGGATCAGCTCCTCGATGTGGGCTCGAAGTTGCAGGTAGATTGGCGTGTCGCCGTTGAATATCTTCATAACCACCTCTTTAACCTTATGTACTGCAGTATCACCATAGTGATGTAGCCAACCATAACACTACTACATTCTTGTCAAGAACTTTTTCTGGCATTGTTATAAGACGTTCTGAAGCAGGTAGTTATAAAATACGATATCTTCGGAATTAGGTAGGTGCGCAACGCCACTCTTTCACTTTATCCCATTTTTCCGATGGGATAAGCTGATATGCTATGGAGAAGTAAGATACCTCAAAAAGGAAGGCTCAAATACACTCTTAACCCTGTCCTGATAGATGTTGACATAAGCTGATGTCGGGACCGGGATGACCACCCTGTACCCCGGGTGGCCTTTTTTAATGATTCTCTAAATTCACCGATTCACCCTTCTTGCCCCCGGGATTTCTCCACTTTCGCCATCGCGGACTTGTTCCGGGAAGCAGTAAAAGAACCGGATGCCGTCTGTGCTGGCAGAGCGGAAACCTGCGTTGGGGCGAGGCCATACAATCTAAAAAATAGACCTCTTGGAGCGGCGCAACTTTTTCTTGACAAGGCGGCCAAGGCGTGGCTTTTGGCAAAGATAACCTATTTTCATAAACGATCTGGAGGAATATTGACGCTGCTCAAACGAATACTGACAGCCAGCCTGCTCGCGCTAATGCTGCTTACCCTGGCCTGCAGTAAGAACAGGAGCCTTTACAGAAAGGCCGCCCGGGAATACCGGCACGGCGAGCTGGAAGCCTCCCTGAACAGCAGCGTTGAGCTTTTGCGGCAAAAACCGGACTATTACAAAGCCCAAAAGCTGATCAAAAAGACCTATCCCCGCTTGGTGAAAGAAGTCGAACAGCGGCTGCTGGAACTGGGCGAAGCTCCTCCTGAGGTAAAATGGGACAGCAACGTGGAGGAATACACGCGGCTGGCCGAATATGAAAATATGGTAAACAGCCTTAATCCGTTGGTGAACCCCAAAACAGGCGAGAAATACAATTTTGAGAACCGCGGTTACCAGGAAAAGCTCGACCAATGCAAGTTCACCGCAGCGGAATTCCACTATCAAAAAGCCCTGGATTTTCTTGAGCAAGGCGACAACCCCGACATTCACAGAAATGCTGTTAAAGAGCTTCAGGCCACGTTGAACTACGTTCCCGATTACCGCGACGCGCCCCAGCTTTACACACACTCCCGGCAGTTTTCCACCAAACGGGTGGCCATCTCCCCTTTTGAAGACAAATCAGGCACCCGGGATAAATACGGCGGTCTGATCGACCTGCTCACCGACACCCTGATTTCCAAGCTGGTGCAGGACAAGACAGTGAGCGAATACTGGGACATCGTGAGCCGCGACCAGATAAATATCGTACTCACCGAACAGCAGTACGGCAACAGCCAAATCCCGAATTCCGGAAACGATTTTAGCCGGTTGCAGGGCGCGCATGAAATCATGATAGGCAAAATCATCCAAGTTAATTACGTGCCCGAAAGAACCAGCGAACTGGAGCTGAGGGAAACCAAGAACATTGTAACCGGAAAGGAAACATACATCACGGACAAAGGCAAGAAGCGCCAGCGAAAGGTGAAAGAAGATGTGACCTGCGTTTACAGGAGATATACCAAGACCGCCTCCGTGCGCATTACTGCCTCTTTCACCCTGGTTGACGTGAAAACCGGTGTGGCCAAAACCGGCGACACTGTGACCGCTGAATATCCCTGGACGGACGTTTGGGGCAGGGTTGTGAATGGTGGCGACGAGCGGGTGCTTTCAGCCGAAGCGCTGGCCCTCATCCGCAGGGAAGAGCCTTTTCCCCCCGCAGAAATGGACATGGTCAATGTCGCCCTGAACAAGCTCAGCGACGAAATCGTGGCCAGGGTGCGAACTTACGTGGGCCGACAGGGCATTCAGAATGCCAGGCGTTCAAGCGGACCCTTCGAGCCGGCGGCAAGCCCGAAAAGCATTGACAAATCCGGCCGGAACAAAAAAGAGAGTTTCAAATAGAATAAAACTGATGGAGACGTAAATGAAAAACATCCTTGTCCTCGGAGCAGCCGGTCAGATAGGATCGGAACTGGTTCCCTACCTGAGAAAGATCTACGGAGGCCCGAACGTCGTGGCCACCTACCGCAGAACCCCCCTCATCCCTGAAATCATGGAAGGCGGCCCATGCGAAAACATGGACGCCCTGGAAGCGGAAAAGATGTTCGAAGTGGTGAAAAGATACAACATCGACACCATCATCAACCTGGTGGCAGTACTGTCCGCCGTGGGTGAAAACAAACCGACCCTTGCCTGGAAAATAAACATGGATAGCATGATAAACTCGCTGGAAGTTGCCAAGGAAATGGGCGCTGCAGTGTTTTTACCCTCCTCGATAGGCGCTTTCGGGCTCAGCACCCCGATGGACAACACGCCCCAGGACACGCTGATGCGTCCCACCACCATTTACGGTATCTCCAAGGTGGCAGCAGAGCTTCTGGGCGACTATTACCATGTTAAATACGGTGTGGATACCCGCGGCCTGCGCTACCCGGGCATAATCTCGAACGTGACTCTGCCCGGCGGCGGAACCACCGACTACGCCGTGGAAATCTATTACGAAGCGATCAAAAACAAAAGCTACAAGTGCAATCTGAGCGCCGGGACTTTTTTGGACATGATGTACATGCCGGACGCCCTGCGCGCCCTGGTGGAGCTGATGGAAGCCGATCCCGCCAAACTGAAGCACCGCAACTGCTTCAACGTCTCCGCCATGAGCTTCGATCCAGAAATGATTGCCGCCGAAATCAAGAAACACATTCCCGAATTCCACATGGAATATGAAGTCGACCCCGTGAAACAAGCCATCGCCAATAGCTGGCCGAACTCCATGGATCACAGCGCCGCGCAGGAGGAATGGGGCTGGAAACCTGAATACGACTTGCCCAAAATGACCAAGGACATGCTGGAAATCCTGTCCAAACGACTCGGATAAACATGCTTCAAATAGGTATTGCCGGCGTTGGCCGTCTGGGACGTTTCCACGCCGGCAAGATCCTCTCTGATCCACGCTGCGCGCTGGCCGGGGTTTATGACATCGATCCCGTACGCAACCAGGAAGCCGCCAGGGATTTCGGCGTAAAAGCCTTTGGCAGTTACGCAGAGCTTCTGGCTGCCTGTGACGCCGTGGATATCGTCGCCACCACCAGCGCACACTATGAACTGGCCAAAACCGCGTTGCATACGGGAAAGCCTGTGTTCGTGGAAAAACCGCTCTGCGCCGAACTGAAGCAGGCAGAGGAAGTGGCGGAACTGGCGGATAAGCTGGGCCTGAGCATCCAGGTGGGCCACATCGAACGCTTCAACCCTATTATCCTTGCCGCCGAACGGCACATCAGCTCGCCGCTCTTCATAGAATCCACGCGGATATCAAGTTTCCGGCCCCGCGGCACCGACGTTTCGGTGGTACTGGACCTGATGATCCACGATATAGACCTCATCCTGGATTTCGTAAACAGCCCGCTCTCAGCGGTTCGAGCCAACGGGGCCGGCATCCTCACCCCCACCCTGGACATCGCCAACGCCAGACTGGAATTCGCCTGCGGCACTGTTGCCAACGTCACCTCGTCCCGCGTATCGCTCAAACAGGAACGCCGGTTGCGCTTCTTCCAGAAAGACGCCTATATCTCGCTGGACCTCATCGCAAAACGGGGCGGCGTGGTGCGGCGCAGCGAAGCAGCCGAAAACCTTTTGCGGCAAATGCTGCGTAGCGATGAAGCGGTGAAGCCTGAAGAACTGGTGGAAACCCAAAGCCTCGAGCCGGCTCCGGAGGACAAAGACGCTTTGGCTTTGGAGCTGGAAGCTTGGGTGGATGCCGTTTTGTCAAACACAAAACCAGTGGTTGACGGCCAGGCCGGCTTGCGTGCCATGCGCGCTGCAGCGCTGATAACCAACGTTATCAACCAACAACCAAACATCAAATACGGATGACCATGAAAAACATTTTGATAGCCAACATCGCCGCCCATTTGGGCGAAGAAATCACCCTCCGGGGCTGGGTGCGCACCATCCGCCACAGCGGCAAGCTGCTCTTCATCGTGCTGCGCGACGGCACCGGCGAAGTGCAGTGCGTGGCCTTCCAGCCAGAGCTAGGAGAGGAAATGTTCGAAACCGCCAAACGCCTCACCCTGGAATCCTCCGTGATCATCAGCGGAACCGCCAAGCCGCATCAGAAAAAGGAAGGGCAGTTCGAGCTGGCGATCAGTTCCGTCACCCCCATCCAGGTGGCGGAGGATTATCCCATCGGCAAAAAAGAGCACGGACCCGATTTTCTGCTTTCGAACCGCCATCTTTGGATCCGTTCTTCTAAACAGTGGGCCGTGCTGCGCATCCGCCACGCGGTATATTACGCCATCTGCGACTGGCTGAACCGGAACTATTTTGTACGCTTCGATTCGCCCATCCTCACCCCCAACGCCTGCGAAGGCACCACCACCCTCTTTGAGCTGGATTATTTCGACGAGGGCAAGGCCTATCTTTCCCAATCCGGACAGCTTTACCTGGAAACGGGAATCATGAGCCTGGGCCGGGTTTACGATTTCGGCCCGGTCTTCCGCGCCGAACGCTCCAAAACCCGCAAACACCTCACGGAATTCTGGATGATGGATGCCGAGGCCGCCTTTGTGGAACACGAAGAAAGCATGCAAATCCAGGAAGACCTGATCCGCCACGTGATCCGCACCATCCTGAAGGACTGCGACACGGAACTCACCATCCTGGAGCGGGATAAGGAAGGGCTGAAGGCCGCGGACGCCCCCTTCAAAATAATGACCTACACCGAGGCCGTCGATTATCTGCGCTCCCAAGGCAGCGAGATAGAACACGGCAGCGATTTGGGCGCCGCGGACGAAGTTTTGCTAACCGCCGGTTCGCCTGTGCCTGTCTTCATAGAGAAATGGCCCAGGCAAATCAAAGCTTTTTACATGAAACGCGATCCCCATAACCCCGATCTGGTGCTGGGCAGCGACCTCATCGCCCCCGAAGGTTTCGGAGAAATCATCGGCGGCTCGCAGCGCGAGGACGACCACAACCTCCTGCTCTGGAGGATGCAGGCCGAAAACATGCCCATTGAAGACTATCAGTGGTTTCTGGACCTGCGTAAATACGGCAGCGTGCCCCACAGCGGTTTTGGAGTGGGTTTAGAACGCGTGGTCGCCTGGATGAGCGGCGTTCACCACATCCGCGAGACAATACCTTTCCCCAGGATGATATACCGGATATATCCCTGATTTATAACGTTTTGGAGTGGCCGGCCCCGCCGCTGGCCAAAGCCCGTGGTTTTTTTGCTGAAGCAAAACTCCTGCGTGGCTCCCATCCCGAAAGCTGGTGCGACGGATATTCTCCAGCCTGATGAATGATATTAAATAAACAGATAAATGGAGTAATTAGGATGAACTACACCAATACCTTCTCCAAGGTGACAAAAGCGATGAAATCCTCGCTCATCCGTGAACTGGTGGCCTCCACCAAGAACATTCCCAACCTGATCTCTTTCGCCGGAGGCTTTCCCTCCCCCAAAACCTTTCCCTACGCCCAACTGTCGGAAATATTCAGCGATGTGGTCCAAAATGAAGGCCGCGACGTGCTGCAATACGGCGCTAGCGAAGGCGACACCCTGCTCAAGCAGCAGCTCATGAAATGGGAGGGCTATGACCTCAGCCCGGACGAGATGATCATCACCGTGGGCGCCACCAACGCCCTTTACTATTACGGCAAAACCCTGGTCGATCCCGGCGATGTGGTCCTCTGCGAAGCCCCCACCTTTTTGGGCTCGCTGGTGGCCTTTGACGCCCTGGGAGCAGATTGCCAGACCGTCCCCTTTGACAATGACGGCATCATCATGAAACAGATGGACGCAAAGGTCCGCGCCCTTCGCCAGCAAGGCAAAAAAATCAAGTTCCTCTACATCATCCCGGATTTCCACAATCCCGGCGGCATCAGCTACAGCATCGAGCGGCGGCGGGAACTCATCCGTTTCTGCCTGGCCAACGAAATCCCCATCGTTGAAGACAACCCCTATTCCCGCCTCAGATACAGCGGTGAGCCTCTGCCCACCTTTTACCGCCTGGCCCATGAGGAATTCAGCGGAACTTCCATCGTTACGGAAATTGTGTCTTTCTCGAAGATTCTCGGCCCAGGAATGCGCATCGCCTTTGCCAAAGGAGACAAAGACCTGATCACGAAAATGGTATCCTGGCAGCAAAAGGTGAACATCACCCCGGATTGCGTTGCCCAGAGGGTTGTCGCCCGCTTTTTGGAGCAGGGCCTGATGGACCCCCACATCGAAAGCATCCGCGCTTTCTATGCGCCCTATCTGGCTAAAATGCTTTCCGACCTCGAAGCCTTCATGCCTCCCAGCGTGAGCTGGACCAAGCCCAAGGGCGGCATTTTCCTCTGGATGACCCTCCCCGAACAAGTCAACGCCGATGAGCTGTTCGTCAAGGCCGCCCAGAACAAGGTTTCCTTCATCCCCGGCTCCAAGTTCTATCCCGAGGGGCAGGAACGCTTCAACACCCTGCGGCTTAATTACAGCTTCGCCACTCCGGAGCAGATAGAAACAGGCATCCGGCGCCTGGCTGAACTGCTGGCTTAATATATCTATGTTTGTCCATGAGAATGGATAAGTTCCCGGCCACGCGGCGGATGCTCATCAACCTACTGGCGCTGCTTGCCTTGCTGCCTGCGTCATTGGTTGCGGAGATGCTCACCCACCGCGTGGTTTCCGGCGACACCCTTTACAACATTAGCAAGCGCTACGGCGTTAGCATAGAGGACATCAAGGCCCTGAACAACCTGCGCGATAACACCATCAGCCTCAACCAGGTGCTCAAGATCAAGGAAGTGGACCGCTACGCGGCGATAGTGGCCCAGCCGGAACCCCAAAGCGGATTTGCCGCCGGGGCAAAGCTTGAAGCCGACGCGAACATTCCCATGTTCACCGCCAGCATAGATGCCGAGGGCAACTGGCTGAACATCCGCCGGCTACCGGCCAACGCCCTGCACGCTGAAGACGCGGCCGGAAACCGTTACTACGCCGGGGTTTTCTCCCAAAAGACGGAATTCGGGCAAATCACCCTGCAGGCACGAACCGCCCCCAGCGGCCTTACGGATACCTGGCTGGCCTGCCAGGACAGCGCCGGAAAATGGCTCTGGGCCAAGAACCTGGCCTTTGTGAAGGATGAAGGCGAACCGCAGCTTGCTTTGGCTGTGGGGTCTTCAGGCTCTGTTTGTGTAGCGGGTGCCTTCAGCGGCAAAACCGAGCTCAATAGACAGGAATACCTTGCTTCGGGTGGCGGCGATATCTGGCTAGCCGGATTCGACAAAGGTGGAGAACCGCTCTGGCAGAAGCGGGCAAGCTGTTCCGGAACCGCTTCCCGGCCCGCCCTGGCCCTGGGCTCTGACGGCCTCCTCTGCCTGGCAGGGGATTTCAGTGGCAGCCTAACCCTGGGTTCCCTGGGCATTGCCTCCGGCGGCGAAACCGACATTTTCGCTGCCGGCCTCGATTCCGCTGGCAACTGGCTTTGGGCGGAAAAGACCAACGGGGCTAAATCCGAAAACCTGCTTAAACTGAGCTTAGCCAAGGATGGCGCTTTCATCATCGCCGGCTCCAGCACCGGCAACCTTGTGCTGGGTGGCGCTAACATCGGCTCCAAGCCCGATGGCTCCGGCAACGTCATTTTCATCTCCCGTCTCAGCGCCGACGCAACTTGGAACTGGGGCAGCCGCCTGCAGCAGCTTTCCACCGATTGCTTCAGAAAGTGTTTCGATACCGATGCCGCTGGCAATACCTGGTTCGCGGACAATTATTACGGAAACCCCATCCCCAACCCCATCTACGATGGCGCTTTGAGTGTGAATTCAAGCCTTTCTTTGGTGGACAGCCAGGGTAGAAAGCTCTGGACCCGTTCTCTGGAGGGAACGGACGTTTCCATCGATTGGATAAGCTCAGGCCGCCAGAAGGACCTGTTTGTGGCGGGCACTTTTTCCGGCAGCCTCAGCCTGGACAGCCAGAAGTTAAGCGCCGGAGGGCATAAAGCCCAGTTTTACGCGCGTTTCGACGCCGACGGCAAATGCCTCTGGGCCCGCAAATGGCTGGGAACGGACCTCCTCTTTCTGGATAACGACCTGGCCGGGAATCTCTATCTGGTGGCCAAATACAGGCCTTACATCGATTCCGGTGGCGAACCTTTCTTCCTTGACCGGTATGAAGGGAAGCTTTTCGTAGCCCGCCTGGATGAAGCCGGAAACTGGTGTTGGGCGGCCCGGACGGAAGCCAGCCAGCCCCAGCACCTGATTGGCGCGGACATCGATTTCAAAGGAAACCTGCGGGTTACGGGTTCCTGCCCTGGAGAAATGAGCTTCGGCGCCCAACAGCCCTGATACCGCAACTCCTTATAGCTCCTTTCCTGAATAGACGAGCAGCTCTTTACTCTCATTTGCCCAGCATTGGCGCACTTCACCCACAAAGATGGTGTGGTCACCGCTTCTCACCTGGGATGTGACCTCACATTCAAACACCGCCACCGCCTCTCTGGGGACAGGCAGCCTGCGGTATTTTCCGGGGATGGATTCCACCCCGCCCTTCTTGAACTTGTCGGTGTCCCGGCCCGAAGTGGAGCCGGCCAGGGCGCATAGCGGCTTCATCTCCGCCGAGGGGAAGACCAGGTTGAAAAACCTGTTTTCCTGCAGACATTCATACGAAAACCGGGTGTGACCAACCGAAATGGCGAACATCGGAGGTTGGATGGAGGTGCGCATGAACCACTCCAGCGTGATCAGGTTGTAGCCTCCGCCGGGGTTTTCGGTGACCGCGAGGGCCACCTTGGCGGGAAGGTGGACCAGGCCATAGGCCTGGGTCAGGTCGGTCTGTTTCATTCTTGTCGGTCCTCTCTATTTATTATAAAGATATAATAGGCGGTTTTCCCCCAAGGAAAAACCCAATGCGCCGCGGAAAGTTTCCACAACCCCAATCTCCGCTCCAAATCTGCCGTTGCCGCCTTCCATCTCTCCCAATTCAGCATATCTTACCGACGCGATGTTGGCTGGTCCTTAAGGCCTTTTGCCGTTCCCCATTCTCGCCTCCCGCATAATGGCCGCATTTGATACGGGAATCTTACGAGAGGAGTGAGAGGGGAAATGACGCGAGCGCTCAGGGCCTGGCTGGCAGGGCTATATGATGATTACAAGCCCGGTGAGTAATTGAACAATAGTGATAATTCCACCTTGTCATTTTTATCTCGGGGATTCAGCCAGTGATGCCTCGCAGAGGCGACAGAACGATAGCGAGGGTGCGTAAGCCCGTCGGGATCGGAGCCCGAAAAAACAAAAGCCCCTTGCGGGCGACAGAATATGAGGGTGTTCTGTCGCCCTCCGGGCTAATAACCGCTTGAAAGAAAACCGCTCTTCAAGAAACTTGACAGATATTGGGGTGTGAGTTATTTTGTTGCGAAGAAGAATAAACAAGGAGTATCCGAATGAAAAAGACCCTGATCGGAATCCTGATCCTGCTGCTCAGTTTGCCCTTGCTGGCACAGATAGATATACCCAAACCGAACCTTAATCCCTACAAGGGAAGCGGCACCCCGCTCTTTGGGCTGAACAAACTTTCCATGAGCCATTCCCTGGGCTTTGAAGCCGGCACCAGCAGCAGCGGGCGCGGATATTACCTCTCCCGCTACACCAACCACATCAACTACGCCTTCAATCCCAAACTGGACCTGGAGCTTGACCTCAGCCTGGTGAACTACGGTTCCGCCTCCAAACTGCAATTCAATTCCGACAACAACACCAAGGTTATCCCCGAGTTCCGCCTCAACTACCGCCCCTCGGACAGCGTGAACCTCTCCGTGGAATTCAGGCAGGGAACACCCTGGTACACGGGACCGTCAAACTGGTACAGTGACCAGCGGCCCTGGTATGAAAGGTGGTAAGGCCTTTTGACGCTGATTGTCTCAATCATCATAGCTGTCCTGGGCGCTGTCCTGGGCAGCTTTTTTAACGTCCTCATCGACCGCATCCCCCGCGGGGAATCGGTTGTGAATCCCCCCTCGCACTGCACATCCTGCGGCAAACAGCTTCCCGCCCGGCAAAACATCCCCATCTACACCTATCTGGCCCAGAAAGGCAAATGCAAGTTCTGCGGCGCGAGAATCCCCTGGCACCACCTTGCTGTGGAAATCGCCACACCGCTGCTTTTTTTGGCGCTGTCCTTCGTTTACGGGATAGAAAGCTTCAGTTTTTGGAAATTCGCCGTGATGTTCGGATTCCTGATCCCCATCTTTTTCATCGACGCCATGCACAAGATCATACCGCTGGTGCTGTCGTTGCCAATGGTGGCTGTGGGAATGCTGCTGAGTTTCATCCAGAGCGGGTTTAACTTCGTGGACTTCTTTTGGGTTTACCTGCTGCCAGCCTTGGGGCTGTTCGCGCTACTCTATCTGCTGGCGCTGGGCTGGGAGAAGTTGTTCCACAAAGAGGGACTGGGTGGCGGCGATGTGATCCTGATTCCGGCAGTGGCGGCCTTTTTCGGCGTAATTCACATCCCCTTTGTGATCCTGCTCGCCTGCCTGATGGGGATTCTTTATTTCCTGCTCTTCATCCGCAAGCCGGAACAAGCTTTCGCTTTCGGCAACTTCATCGCCCTGGCGGCTGTGATCTGGGCCCTGGCGGGCGAAACCCTGATGCGTTCAACGGGGCTGATCTGACCGCTATTCCAGCCTGATCAAAGAGGTGCTTGCTCGCGGCTTCGTGACTGAAATGACTCCCAAGCCCTCATGAAATCCTGAAAAGCCTGCTCCTGCCCCGCGGTTATCCAGACTTCAAGCTGTTCAGAATCCTGCGCCCGGCTGTGTGTGGCCAGGCCTTCCACTGAATCCAACAGAAACCCGAACAATCGCTGCTTATCCAGGGGAATATCCAGCCGCAGGGTCCCCGGAGCGTTCAAATCAGCGGTCACGGGCGTTACCAGTTTTCGAAAGGAGTTTCATATTGCAGCGTGGTGTCGGCAAATGCTCCTCCCTGGATAACGGGTTCCGGACCCCGGCTCATGTACATTCGGACCACCGCGCCCAGCTCGATTTTTGATCCCACCCCCGGAATGCAGCGGATAACCGTGTTTGGCGCGTAGCTGTCTGAATAGAGGGAATCCGCCACAACGCCCTTCAGGCCTGCGTTAACGAGGGTGTAGTAAGCTTCCTGGTAGCTGAGGCCAACCACCGACGGCACCCCGACCTTTCGGGTTCCCCGGCTCACGCGCAGGTAAACTGTGCCTTCCGGTTTTATCAGCGCTCCGCCCGCGGGGTTCTGTTCCAAAACGGTGTCGATGCGCTCTGTTTCAGACCAGATGGAGTCCTTCACAACGGCATGCAGCCCAAGCGCACTCAGTGTCTGCCTGGCAGCCGCGGAACTTATGCCCACGAGATCCGGCACCTCGATCTGCTTGGGCTCGCGGAAGATGATGGGGAAAATGATCTGGCTGGTGATGAAGGCGGAGAGAAAGATTATCCCGGCGCCGATCCCAACCGTGAGCCAAAACTTTTTGCTTTTTTCGCTGGCCACTTGGCATTACCTCGTTTTGATCATTTTGGCGGCAAAAGCCCCGTCCATGTTGTGGCGGAAAGGCAGGCTGCGGAACATCCCGCCCTGGCAAAAATCCCCGGGAAGCTTTTCACTGGCGTCAATCAATGTGAAACGCGGGTTCCGGGCAAGGAACTTCTCTATCTGGCGTTCATTCTCTTCGGGGTTCATCGTGCAGGTGGAATAAACCATGATCCCTTCCGGGCGTACAAAATTGGCCCCGAGCGCCAAAGCCTTTTCCTGCAGCTTTACCAGTTCCTCGATGTTCTGATGCGCCTGCCAGCGGAGGTCGGCTTTGCGCCCAAAAACGCCCCATCCGGAACAGGGGGCATCCACCAGCACCCTGTCATAAGCCGGAGCTACTGGACCATATTTAAAAGCGTCTGAAACAATCGGTTTTATGTTGCTCAGTTGCAGTCTGTCGGCCGCCTGCTTGAGTAGCTTCATCTTGCTGGGAATCTTGTCCACAGCCACCACTTCGCCTGTGTTGTTCAGGATTTCAGCAATGTAGGAGCATTTTCCGCCGGGCGCCGCGAAGAGGTCCAGGATGTTTTCCTCCGGCTGGGGGTCCAGTAGTTCCACTATCAGCGAGGAGGAGGTGTCCTGGATGGAAAAATAGCCTTCCGAAAAAGCCACATCGTCCAAAACGGAGTCCGCTTCCTCCGTGAGCAGGGTCATTTTCCCCACCGGGGAAGGCGTCACCTTGATGTCGCGCTTGGCAAAGTACTGGATGAGTTTCTCCGGGGTGGTGGCCGTTCCGTTGACCCGCATGTGCAGTTTGGGATTCTCGTTGAACCAGATGGCCAGATATTCGGCATCTTCCTCGCCCCAGAGGTCTATCCACTGTTCGATAAGTTCTGGTGGATAGGAGTGTTCGCAGGCGATTCGTTGGACGGGGTCAGTCGGGTAAACCACTTCCGGCTCGCGCTGCCAGGAACGCAGCATGGCGTTCACGAAATCGCCCACTTTGTCGCCCAGGTTTTCCTTGGCCAGTTTTACCGTTTCGTTGATAGCCGCGTGGGCGGGAATGGAATCCAGATATATAAGTTGGTATAGGCCCAGGTAGAGCCAGATCTTGATCTTGATGTCGGTGGCGGCGAATCTGGCCTCGTCGGTATGTTGGGACAGGATATAGTCAAGTTTGCCCCTAAGCTTGACCACGCCTTTCACCATGTTGTAAAAGAGGGCTACGTTAGCTCGGTCGCTCTTCAGCCGTTTTGCCCGCTGATGCAACAGGGTGTCTGAAAACTCCTTGTCCTTGAAAATTCTCAGGATGGTCTGATAGGCTTCTTTACGTACCATTTAACGGCTTCTCTGGTAAAGGCGGCGGATCACTTCCTTGATCAGCTGCTCGGTGGCTTGAGCCTGGGCTTCCTCGCCCATCAGACTCAGTTCGCGGCGAACGTCCTTGGGGCTGAAGCCCAGGGTCTGCAGGGCATTTTCCACCTCAGTGACCTTGTCTTCCTCCACTCCCAACTGGCCGGGTTCAGCGTAATCCATCAGATGGCGAAGTTTGCCCTTGAGCTCGACGATCAGACGCTGGGCGCTTTTCATGCCGATGCCGGGCACCTTTGTGAGCAGGGCGCTTTCCTCGCGCTCGATGGCTTTCACGAATGTGGGTATGGGTAGGGTGGAGATGATTGACAAAGCGCTTTTGGGCCCCACCCCGGAAATGCGGTTCAGTTGCTGGTAAAGCTCGCGTTCCGCAGGAGAGGCGAAACCGAAGAGGCGCAGGTCATCTTGCGCCAGGTGCACGTGGGTGTAGATCTTACAGCCCTGCCCTTCAGCCGGCAGGGCTTCAAAGGTGCTGATGGGGATCTGAAGTTCGAATGCCAGGCCCATGGCGGTTTCTACCACCGCGTTAACCGGGCTCTTGTGCACCAGGATGCCAATGATGTGATCTATCATGCCAGATGCTTTATCCTGTGATGGTGGCACAGCGCCAGCCCCAGAGCGTCGTAGGCATCGTCCTGAGCCGGGGGCGCTTTCAGTTTGAGCAGTTGGCTCACCATGAAGCGCACCTGCTGCTTGGAGGCATTGCCGTTTCCCACCACCGCTTTTTTCACCTCGCGGGGTGTGTATTCAAAGATTTGCACTCCGTGCCGGGCCAGGGTGAGCAGGATCACTCCCCGGGCGTGGCCAAGAGTGAAGACGCTGCGGATATGCCTGTGGAAAAACATGCTTTCCACCGCCGCCATATCCGGCTTATACTCGTCCAAAACCTTGTCCAAGAAGGTGTAGAGCATATCAAGCCGGGTGGGCAGCTCCTTCTCTTTGACCATATTCACAACGTCGCAACCCGCCCCGATTATCCGCCGGCCTTCAATCTCCAGCAGACCATAGCCGCAAAAGCGGCTGCCAGGGTCGATCCCGAGTATGATCACTATTCCTGGCTGAGGGCTTCCATTACTTCGTCGGAAACCTCAAAATTGGCATAGACCTTCTGAACGTCGTCCAAATCTTCCAGCATTTCGATCAGCTTGAAGAGTTTGGGCGCTACATCATCCGCGTTGATGGTGTTTTTGGGAACCCGGGTCAATTCGGCGTTTTCCACCGGCAGACCCATTTTCTCAAATTCCGCCAACACGGTATGAAAATCTTCCACGGCGGTGTAAATGTCGAAATACTCGTCGCTGAGCTCGATGTCCTCTGCACCGGCTTCCAGGGCATGCATCATGAATTCGTCTTCATCCAGGCCGGCGGAAGGAACATTGAAAAACCCTTTTTGCTCGAAGTTCCAGGCCACGGAACCGCTTTCTGCCAGGTTGCCCCCGTATTTGGAAAAGATGTGGCGCACATCAGCCACAGTGCGGTTCTTGTTGTCTGTCATCACCTCCACCACGATGCCCACGCCGTTGTGGCCGTAGCCTTCATAGACGATCTCTTCGTAGGCAGCGCCCTCGATTTCGCCGGTGCCGCGCTTGATGGCACGCTCAATGTTTTCCCGGGGCATGTTGGCCGCTTTGGCGGTGAGGACGGCTGTGCGCAGGCGGGGATTCATTTCGGCATCGCCGCCGCCGTTTTTGGCGGCCAGGATGATCTCTTTAACGATGCGGGTGAACAGTTGGCCGCGCTTGGCGTCGGCCGCGCCTTTTTTGTGTTTGATCGAACTCCATTTATTGTGTCCGGACATACAAACCTCTTTGTGTCTTATTGAATTACGTTATTTATTCAATCCAAACCAGTCTCTGGCCGGGGCGAAAAAATGTCAAGCGTAAAAAGGGGAAGGCTGTGTGACCAACCTTCCCCGGAATCTGAAACTGCTTGGAAAAGCAGTAAGTTTATGCTTCGGAATCCTGCCAGGCGGCGATCACTTTGGCCGCAATCTCGTCAGGAACCTTCTCGTAGTGGGAGAATTTCTGCGTGAAGCGTCCGCGGCCCTGGGTGAAGGACTTGAGGGCGGGGTAATAGAAATACATCTCGGCAACGGGCATCTGGGCGTTCAGATACTGCTTCTTGCCGCGCTGCTCCATTCCCATGATGCGTCCACGCCGGGTGCTGATATCGCCCATCACGTCACCCATGTATTCGCTGGGAACGATGACGGTTAGGTCATGTATGGGTTCCAGCAGGATGGGGCGGCATTTTTTGAAGCCTTCCTTCAGCGCCATGGACGAGGCGATCTTGAAAGCCATTTCAGAGCTGTCCACATCGTGATAGCTACCATAATAGACCTCCACACTCAAATCAACGACCTGATAGCCGGCCACGATGCCCTTCTCCATTGTTTCAACCAAGCCTTTTTCGATGGCGGGGATGAAGTTGGAGGGGATCACGCCGCCCACGATGGCGTTGATGAACTCGAAGCCCTCGCCGCGCTCTGTGGGTTTGATGCGAAAATAGACTTCGCCATACTGCCCGCGGCCACCGGACTGCTTTTTGTGGCGGTATTGCGATTCCGCGCTGGCGGTAATGGTCTCTTTATACGGAATGCGGGGTTCCTTCATTATAGCTTCGACTTTGTAGCGGTTTTTCAGTTTCTTGAGAACCAACTGGAGTTGTTGCTCACCCATGCCGGAAATCACGTTCTCATGGGTTTCCGGATTCAGTTCGTAACCGATTGTCGGATCTTCCGCAATAACGCGCTGCAGGCTGGTGCTGATCTTGTCTTCGTCGCTCTGGTTGGCGGCGCGGATCATCTGCCAGTAGGTTGGGGTGGGAAGTTCCGGAACGGGCAGGCTCAGGTCGCTGCCCACGGCCACGATGCTGTTCAGCGCCTTGGCGTTTTTCAGCTTCACCAGCGCGCCGATCTCACCGGCTCGGATTTCCTGGGTGTCGCTGCGGTTTTTGCCCAGCATGTAATACATGTTTCCGGCTTTGTCCTTGGCATCTTTTTCGGGGATGTAAAACTCCATGCCGGACTTCAAACTGCCTGAAAACATACGCACATAGGCATAGTCACCCATGTTCGGGTCGGCGTAAAGCTTGAACACATAACCCAAAAGCTCGCCGTCGGCTTTGGCGATGAATTCAGCCGGTTCGCCTTTCTTCAGCACCTGCATGGGATTGGCTTCCTCCGGTGAGGGCAGGTAGCTGCAAACCGCGTCCAGCAAAGCAAGAACGCCCACTCCGGTATTCGCGGAACAGGCAAATGCCGGGCAGACCTCGCCTCTAGCCACGGCGTTTTTGAGGCCTTTCAGCAGCTGCTCTTCGCTGAGTTCCATGTTTTCCAGAAAAGCGTTGAGCAGTTCTTCGTCGGTTTCCGCCACCGCTTCCATCAGATGCAGGCGGGCATCTTCAACCGCGCTTTGCATGTCGGCGGGAACTTCACCCTCTCCGGAAGGGCGGATGGCTTTCTGGCGGATGATGTCCACCACGCCTTCAAAGGTGTTTTCCCTGCCGATGGGGAGATGCACCGGAATCGGGTTGAATCCGGCGTTTTCGTGGATGGATTCCAGGGTCTTGTGGAAATCGGCATGCTCGTTGTCCATGCGGTTCACCACCACGACCTTGCCGACCTTGCGGTTCTCCAGATGCTCGATGGCAAGTTCCAGGCCAACTTCAAAACCGCTGGCCGCGTTTGCCACCAGCACAGCGTTCTCAACGGCCGGGATGGCCACGATCGCGTCCCCTATGAAATCCGGGGTGCCTGGAGTGTCCAGAATGTTGATCTTGTGGTCTTTGTAGTTCAACCAGCCCAGGCTCAGGCTCAGGGATGTCTTTTTCGCGATCTCTTCCGCGTCAAAATCCATCACAGTGTTGCCTTCGTCGATTTTGCCGAGGCGGTTGGTGGTGTGGGTCAAATGGAAAATCTGCTCCGCGAGAGTGGTCTTGCCCGCGCCGCTCGCCCCCATCAAAAGAAGGTTGCGCAGTTTGGAAAGTTTGTATTCTTTCATTTGGTCCTCATTTCTCTATCTTTTTATATAAAAGCGTATTAGCTATTCTTGGGACTAATTCCCGCCATGAATAAGTCAGTATTTTCCGGTGCCCATAGTTGTCAAACGCTTTTTTCCCCAATAGGTTTTCACCTGTCACAGCCGTGATTCCTCCTTTGCCCTATCCCTTCCGCATCACATTCACTTCCCGTAGAGTTCCCGCCTTCCAAACGGGAAGTCAGCGGGAGGCGAAAAGGAGGCGAATGGGAAGGGGCAAAGGGCCAAACAGACTGAAAAGCTTCCTCAAATTGTCAGGGCTAACGTTTATAATTGTTTAACCCGCTCAATTTGAACATGAGCTAACCATATAGTAATATTGATGATTAACAGCCGATACATTACTCAGTAAAAGCATAGGATAAGCGGCTTTCACCAGTGCCCCGTCCCGATCCTGAACAGGCTGGAGAGACTTTTAGCTTGACAAAAACAAGCTTATGGACATTATTAGCTAACATAAAAAAAGCGCTTCAATTTGAGCAGGTATCGCCTGCAGTCAGGTGATGGCCAGAAATCCCAATCCGGGCGCTTACCATATTATAATGATGAGGTTTACGATGCCAAAAGGCAGTGTTTTTCACGTGAATCTGGGCGAGGATTTGCCTCCGGACCCCATTTTTGAACCCCAATACCGACGCGCGCCGCATCGCGGCATGCCTCTGAGCGCGAATGAGACAAAACTGGCGCTGATGAACGCGCTGCGCTACATTCCAACGCATCTGCATTCCCGGCTGGCCCCGGAGTTTTTGCAGGAATTGAAGGACCACGGCAGGATTTACGGCTACCGCTACCGTCCTGCCGGCAAGATTTGGGGCCGCCCCATAGATGAATACAAAGGCACCGTGGCAGGCCGCGCCATGCAGGTGATGATCGACAACAACCTGGATTTTGATGTTGCCCTCTATCCCTATGAACTGGTTACTTACGGCGAGACTGGCCAAGTTTGCCAGAACTGGATGCAGTATAGACTGATCAAGAAATATCTGGAAGTTATCACCGACGAACAGACGCTGGTGGTGCAGTCCGGCCATCCCCTGGGGCTCTTTCCCTCGCGCAAGGAGGCTCCGCGGGTGATTTCCACCAATGGCCTGGTGATCGGCAAATGGGACAATCCGGAGGAATTCCAGCGTCTAACCGCTTTGGGCGTTGCCAATTACGGGCAGATGACGGCCGGAGGATGGATGTACATCGGGCCGCAGGGAATCGTGCACGGGACCTTCATCACGCTTTTAAACGCCGGCCGCAAATATCTGGGCATCCCCGCCGACCGTGACCTGGCCGGGGTTCTTTACATCTCCTCCGGTTTGGGCGGCATGAGCGGCGCGCAATCCAAAGCGGTGGAAATCGCCGGCGGCATCGGCATCATCGCCGAAGTTGACCCCAGCCGCATTGAAACCCGGCACCAACAGGGCTGGGTGAGCCGCGTGTCCAAATCTCCCGAGGAAATCTTCCGCTGGGTGGAGGAGTTCCGTGCCAGCCGCAAACCCCTTTCCATTGCCTATCACGGCAACATCGTGGACCTTTTGGAATACGTGGACAAGCATGAGATCAAGGCTGAACTGCTCTCCGACCAAACCTCCTGCCACGCCGTGTATGAAGGTGGCTACACCCCGGTTGGATACAGCTTTGAAGAAGGCCGGCAACTGCTGGCAAATGACCCCATGAGGTTCCGCGCGGCGGTTGACGAATCGCTGATCCGTCATTTTCACGTTATCCAGCGGCTCTGCGCCAAAGGGGCCAGATTCTGGGATTACGGCAACAGCTTCCTGGCCTCGGTTTTCGATGCCGGGGCGAAAGAAATCGCCCGCAACGGCATCAACACAAGTGAAGGCTTCATCTTCCCCTCCTACGTGGAAGACATCATGGGGCCGCTTTGCTTCGATTATGGCTACGGGCCTTTCCGCTGGGTCTGCCTCAGCGGCAGGGACGGCGATCTGGAACTCACAGACCAAGCCGCGAAAGAACTTATCGATCCCAACCGCAACGCCATGGACCGCGACAACCACCACTGGATCGCCGAAGCCGGGGCAAACAAACTGGTTGTGGGCACCAAAGCCCGCATCCTCTATGCCGATGAGGAAGGTCGGGTGAGGATCGCGCTGAAATTCAACCAGATGGTGCGCGAAGGCAAGATCGGCCCGGTGATGCTGGGACGCGATCATCACGACGTTTCCGGCACGGACTCTCCTTTCCGGGAAACAGCCAATATCCGCGACGGCAGCAACGTTATGGCGGACATGGCCACCCATTGCTTCGCAGGAAACATCGCCCGTGGCATGAGCCTGGTAGTGCTTTCTAACGGTGGTGGAGTTGGAATTGGCCGCGCCATCAACGGAGGAAACGGCATCGTTTTGGACGGCAGCGCCTACATGGACCAGGTTGTGCGCTCCGGCCTTTCCTGGGATGTGATGGGCGGTGTCGGAAGGCGCGGCTGGGCCCGCAACCCCAATGCCATAGAGACCGTTCAGGCCTGGAACGAAAAACACGGTAGCGAAGGACATATAACCGTTCCCACGCCGGTGGATGATGCGATGCTCGATGCTTTGCTGGAACAGAGTCCGGGCCAGTGAACCGTAAAAGGACCAAAGGATGTTGAATCTATTTGTAAAGCAGATGAAAGCGGCGGGTTTGGCCGATGACGTGATCCGCACCTTCAGCGCCTATTATGATCAATTGCAGTCAGGCAAACAGGGCATGATCTCCCGCGGCATGATAGATCCCCCCTCCCCGGACAACGTTATAGACCTCTCAGCCATGACCCAATACCGGAAACAGAATATCCTGAAAAGCATCGCCGTGATCAAGCTGAACGGCGGCCTGGGCACCAGCATGGGCCTCAGCGCGGCGAAGAGCCTGCTGCCAGTGAAAGGGAACATGAACTTTCTGGACATAATCACCCGCCAGGTGCTGGCTCTGCGTTCCGGGACCGGCTATGAAGTGCTGCTGATGTTTATGAACAGCTATAACACCGAAGCCGACACGCTGAATTATCTGGAAAAATACCCCGACCTCAGTCGGCAGAAGCTGCCGATATCCTTTCTGCAAAACAAATTCCCCAGAATTCGCCAGGACAACCTGAAACCCTATGAGAACGAAGACCCGGACAAGATGTGGAACCCGCCCGGGCACGGAGACATCTTTGCCGCATTGAGTTCCTCGGAATTGCTGGACAAAATGATCGACGCCGGCTACCGCTATGCCTTTGTATCAAATTCTGACAACCTTGGCGCCACCGTGGACACCTGCATCCCTGCCTACATGGAGGCCAACGACATCCATTTCCTGATGGAGGTTTGCGCCCGCACGGAAGCGGACAGGAAAGGCGGTCACCTCTGCCAGGACAAACACGGCCAACTGATGCTGCGGGAGGTGGCGCAATGCCCTCCGGAAGAGCTGGACGAATTCCAGAACGTGGAGCTTTACTCCTATTTTAACACCAACAACCTCTGGATAGACCTCAAAGCGCTGCAGTGGAACCTGATCGCCGGAGAGGGGATCATCTTGCTGCCGCTGATAGTGAATCCCAAAACCGTTGACGGCACGCCTGTCTATCAGTTGGAAACCGCCATGGGGGCCGCGATCAGCGTGTTCAACGGCGCCCGGGCTGTTTTAGTGCCAAGGTCCAGATTCTCCCCGGTGAAAAAAAACAACGACCTGCTAGCTATCTGGAGCGACCTCTACGAACTTAACGACCAATATCAGGTGGTGATGAGGCGTGGGGTGGAATCCATTCCGCCGATCGAACTGGATGAACGCTACTACGGCAGGATAGACCAATTGCTGGAACGCTTTCGCGATGGCGTCCCCTCGCTTCTGAACTGCTCCAGCCTGAAGATCAGCGGCGACATCAGTTTCGGCGAGGATGTTATCTGCGAAGGCAAGGTGAATCTGACCGCGGAAAACCCTGTGCACGTTAAAAGCAAACTGCTGTCTGGAGACATCACCTTCAATCCCTGACGGGAGGTATCATGGCTGCCAAATCAGCCCGGATCAGACTGGGCATCTTTGTGCTGACCGGCATCGCCCTGATCGGCCTGTTTTTCGCGCTGGTGATCGGCAAACAGCTCACACTCAAGCGTGAAACCTACTTTCTGCGCTTCACCAACCATTCGGTATTCGGCCTCCAGGCCGGTGCCTCAGTCTATTACAGAGGCATACCCATCGGCACCGTGGACAAGGTGGCGATCGATCCCAAGGATGTTCAGAGCGTGATCCTAACACTGAGCATCGACCCCGGAACCCCGCTGAAAGAGGATAGCGAGGCGGTTCTGGTGTATGTGGGCATCACCGGCACCAAAGCGGTGGAGGTTCGCGGCGGAACCAATCGGGCGAAAAACCTGAAACCCGGCAGCTTCATCAAAACCGGCGCCACTGAGCTTGACGAGATTTCCGGCAAGGCTGTTTCCGTCGTGGACAAAGTGGACCGCATCGCCTCTAACCTGGACCAGCTGACAGCGGAGGAAAACCAGGCCAACCTCTCTTCCATCCTTGCTGAAACCAACAGCCTGATCATCGAAACCCGCACCAAACTTTCCTCAACCCTGAACAGCCTGGGCCGGATCGTCCAATCCGCCCAGGGTTTCACGGAGGGCGCGGGAGGAAGTTTTGACCGCATAGCGGACAACCTGACCGCGAACCTGGACAGCATATCCACCGTGGCTTCCCAAAACATCCAAAGGATCGGCGACCGCAGCTCCTCCAGCCTGGAAGCCCTTACCGACGATCTGAGCAAACAACTGGCTTCCATCAGCGCCAGCCTCGATAAAAGCATCGCTGAGATCAATCACTCAACCAATCTGCTGCTCAACGATACCAGGCTGCAACTGGGAAAGATCGGCGCCAGTTCCGATTCCCTCATCCTGATGACCACCAGGGACATCGCCAAGGTTAGCCTGAAGATCAACACAGCCATGGACCGCGTGAACCAAATCCTCTCTTCGGCTGAAATGGACGCTCTGGTAGCCAATATAAACACCCTCACAGCCAAACTCAATGAGGCCAATATCTCCGGCCTGGCCGAGGAACTGACAGTAACAGTGCACAAAGCCGGAAACCTGATAACCAATATCGACCGGACCCTCATCCGCAACCGGGTAAATCTGAATGAAACCCTGGAAAACCTGCGCGAAGCCAGCGAAAACCTCAATGATTTCGCCCGGCAAATATCTGACCAACCCGCCCTGATCCTGCGGGGAAATTAAAGGGAGACGCTTGTGAACAAGAAACGTTTGTGGCTGGGCATCCTTGCCGTCGCGATGGTCGTGACTGGCTGCGCCTGGAATCCTGAGCGGCTGCGTCCAAACTACTATGTGCTGGAATACAGGGAGGGAACCGAAAACCCCGCTCTGCGCATGTCCCGACCCTTCCCCAAATCCCTGGAGGTGCTGGATGCGGAAGTGAGCCGGGCTTACAGCAAAAGCCAGCTGGTGGTTAAAGAAAACTTCTCCCGGGTGCGCTATCTGCCCGATCATCTTTGGGCCAGCCGGCTCAACGACGCCATTCCAGACATGATCGTGCAAAGGCTACGCGCCTACCGCATCTTCAGCCAGGTTGACCGCACCACAGGAGAATTCGATCCCGACTACTTTTTAGAGACTAAGATTCTGAGCCTGGAAAAGATCGAGGCAGAGGATGCCCGCGCCTATTTACGGATGGAGTTCTTCCTACGGGATTCCGACTCTCAGAAGATCCTGCTCAGCTATAAGGCGGAGCGCTACAAACCCCTGCCCGACCCCAGCATGGTCTATCTGATCCAAAGCTACAACGAACTGCTTATGAATGAAACTGACGTATTCGCGACCAAATGCAGGTCTTTCCTGAGCGGTGGACAGGACCAGGTGACCCTGGAAACCGTCGAAACAGCAGGCCAAGACCTCTACACGCTGGATGATATTCCCCCGGAAAACATGGCCGGTTCTGACGGTGAACTGCTGCTCATTCTCGGCACTGACACCGACGACCTAATCCGCTACAACATCCTTGGCCTGGACAACGATGTTTTCCGCAATGACGGAGAATTCAACAAGGAGCTTACCCTCCCCCCGGGCAGATACAGCGTCACCATCGGCGAAAGCCAGAACATATCGCTGGAAGTGGAGGTTCTGCCCAAGATGCGCACCGTGGTGAGCGGGCAATGGGCAGAACTGAGCGTCAAAATCATCGACGGAAAAAACAACCGGGTGCGCCTTTCCTATGACATCTGGGTAAAGGAAACCGGCAAATTCGAATACTATCTCCTTGGCCCCGGAACCAGTATCGGCGATGACGACCTGGGCCAGCCAAACAAGGTTTGGATCCTTCCCCCCGGCACCTACATGGTCAAACTGGGCGGCGGCTCCTGGACCCAACTGGAGGACTTCACCACTATCGATCTGGCCAAAGGCGACAGCCGGGTCCTGACCCTGGTGGTTGACCCTTCCGGAGAAGGTAACATGCTGTTGGGGGCAGGAGTTTTGGGTGAGGAACCTGTTGTCCTGGACCGGCCTGTGGTTCATAAAGGCGCCATGCACGGAAATCTGAGCCTGGCCGGGAACAACGAAGCGGACCCCGCCCATCCCCTGGTAGGCATCACCGTAACCGGGCAACTGGAAAACTCGGTGGACGCAACCTTCCCTTTAACCCTCTACACCCTGCGCAGCATCTATGATTTGGGCCTTAGCAGTTCCAATGTTTCCGATCTGCGCATCAGTGCCGACGCCTATTCCCTGAAAAACGTCCTGCTGCTGACGCCTTGGGAAAGCAGCCGCTCTCTGCGCAATTTTTCCTTCTACGCCCGTGGCGACGTGCAGACCCGTTTCTTTAGGGAATACGCTTATTTCTCCAAGTTGAAGGACCTTATCCTCATCTCCGCGGAGAACGACACCGTGGCGGTGCTGACCAGCCAGAACCGGCTGAAGTCCAAAAACCCCTTCTTCCCCATGCGCCTGAAGGAGGGAACGGGAATCACATACCGCCTCGTTTTTGGCCCTCAAGCTTCTCTCAGCCTGCGCTTCGGTTATGGCTGGCAGCAGGAGGTAAACGATGGTTTTTACAAATACAGTGAAAGCAAACCCGGCCATAACATCGATTACGCCAAGACTTATGACATCTACAGGGAACAACCGAACCAGACCTTTCACGGTCTCGAAAGCACTCTGGTGCTTTCAGCGGTCAACATCTTTAACTTCATCAGGGTCAATTCCTCCCTCGACCTGCTCTTTCCCCTCAGCTTGGAAGACCGCAGCGTCCGCCTGGAGAACGAAAACCGCATCAATTTCCGGATTTACCGCAACATTTCGCTGGACCTGAGGCTGAACATACAGTACGATAGGTCTCAAAAAGATTGGGTGGTTTACAATTATGGCAGCTACCTGAGGCTATCGCTGTTCTACTGACCCATGGCCGGATTTCGTTTTGACGCTGGCACCCTTTATCTGGAGGGAGATTTCACCCTGAAGGGGCTGGACGACCTCCGCTCTGGGCTTACCAACGTTATCAAGCATGAAAAGGTGGAGAGGATTGACCTTTCCGGCATCGAACAAATCGACAGTGCCGGAACAGCCGCGTGGGATGAAATCCTGTTGCTGGTTTTACGGGAGGGCGAGGTCGCATTGATACCGGCTCGTCCGGAAGTGCAGGTTGTAATCAACAGATTCAGCAACCCGAACAGAATTCCGCTGGAAAAACCCCGCGAACCAAGCTGGCTGGAGCAAATCGGAGCCTCGGTGCAAACAGTCTGGCAAAGCTCGAAAGAAGCTATCCAACTGGCGGCGGATATTTTCTTTTGGGCAGAGGTGAGCATCTTCCGCCGCGGTGAACAGCGCAAAGGTTCCTTGGGCCAGCAGTGCGTTTTTTTGGGCATGGACGCCCTGCCGATCGTGGCGCTGCTTTCCTTTGTGATCGGTTTCATCATCGCCCTGCAGGTCGGGGTGCAGATGAAGAATTTCAGCGCCGCCATCTTTGTGCCCGATGTGATGTCTTTCGCTTTGGTGAGGGAATTGTCACCCCTCTTCACCGCCATCATCCTGGCTGGCAGAAGCGGCTCCGCCATCACGGCAGAAATCGCCACCATGAAGGTTATGGAAGAGATAGATGCGCTGCGCATGATGGCTCTGGACCCTGTGCGTTACGTGGTGGTGCCCAAATTTCATGCCCTTTCCCTGATGATGCCCATCCTGGTCACTTTTTCCATTCTGGCCGCGCATTTAGGCGCGATCCTCATCTCCGTTTCCCATCTGGATGTCAGCCTGCAGGTTTATCTGCAGCGTTCCCTGATGGTGCTGGGACCGGGCGAACTACTGATCACCTATGTTAAAAGCGTGGTTTTTGCCTGGCTAATAGTCATCATCGCCGCCCATCAGGGATTTCGGGTGCGGGGCGGCGCCGAAGGGGTTGGCAATTCCACCACGCGTTCCGTCGTGGCCTCCATCCTAGCTATCATATTTGCCGACGCGGTCTTCAGCGTGGTCTATCTATGAACGCACCCCTGCTCAGCGTCCGCGGGCTGCAGGCACGCTACGGCGAAAGCCTGATCCTGAAAGACATTGACCTGGACATCATGCCAAACGAGGTGGCTGTCATCCTCGGCAGCAGCGGCAGCGGCAAGACAACCCTGTTGAAAAACATCCTGGGCTTGGAACGGCCCGCCTCAGGCAGTGTGAAATACCGCGGCGAAAACATCATGGAAATGGACGAGGCGCGTTACCGCGAAGTCTTGATACGCTTCGGCGTGCTCTTCCAGAGCGGAGCGCTGCTCAATTCAATATCGGTGTTCGACAACATCGCCATTCCCTTGGAACAGCACAGCCGCCTCTGCCCCAAAGTTATAGAACGCATCATACAGGCGAAGCTGAGCCTTGTGCGTCTGGATGGGGCAATGTATCAGCTTCCCTCCGAACTTTCAGGCGGAATGAGGAAACGGGCGGCCCTGGCCAGGGCGATTGCCCTTGATCCCGAAATCCTTTTCTGCGACGAACCCACCTCCGGCCTCGACCCGCTGACGGCCAGGGCTTTGGACGAACTGTTGCTCGACCTGAAACACAAACTCAACATGACCATCGTGATCGTTACCCACGAAATCGCTTCCATCAAGCGTTTGGCCGACCGCATCTTCTTTATAGACAAGGGTTCTCTCATCTTCAGCGGCACCCTCAAGGAGGCTCTCAGCGCCGGCATCGGCCCCATCGACAGGTTCTTCGAAGCAGGGCGTTTTGACTGAGCCACGCGTCTATCTGATCGCTGCGATTGACCGCAACAACCTGATCGGAAGGGAAAACCGCATGCCCTGGAACATTCGTGAGGACCTGCGCCGCTTTCGCGCCATAACCCTCGGCCACACCATTGTGATGGGCAAAAACACCTGGCTGTCGCTGGGACGCACCCTCGACGGGCGGGTGAACGTCATCCTGAGCCGCGACAGGGAACTGGCGGTGCCAGGAGCCATAGTCTGCCACAGCGTTTCGGAATGTCTGCAGCACTGCGTTGGGGATGAATGTTTCGTTATTGGCGGCGCTCAAATCTTCAAGCTGTTCCTGCCCCTGGCCTCCAAACTTTTCCTCACCCGCATCGACGCGGAATTCGAGGGCGACACCTATTTCCCGGAAATCAATCCCGACGACTGGGAACTAACATCTTTCGAGGCAATCACTTCCGAAACCGGATTCAACCTGACCTTCACGGAATACCGCCGTTGCCGGAAACCTTGAGGGTTCCGGTTTTTTAGGCTCTCTTTCAATCCGGTGGCAAACCTGGCATACAGCGAACATAGTGAGCATGGACGACAGGATATTTTGGTGAATTTATTCATTGCTGGCGTCGATGTTGACTGGCCGTTAAGGCCTTGTCCATTATCCCAAAAGCGCCTCCCGCATAATACCCGCATTTGATACGGGGATTTGGCGAGGGGCATGAGAGGGGGATGGTCGCAGGCGTTAACGGCCTGGCTGGCAGGACACTTCAGGGCGCAAACTTTTCTGCCATCTTCCAGGCTGACTTTCACTATTAAAAAGGGTTCTCTTTCAATCTGAGTGGAAAAACCGGTTGTTTGAGCCCGTAGGGCTAACCACTCGATTTGAAAAAGAGCCTTAAAAAGTGAGCTTTTTTGAGCATAACCATCTCGGTTCAGATGCTTTTCCTAAACTAATTGCAAAGGAGGCTATGTTCCAGCCGTGGAGAAAAAGATTGACTGCAAAGCGAGGGTGAATTATTCTGTAATCCATGATGCTCTGGTGTCATCAATACCGAAAAAGGACAAGAAAATGCGGCGTTTATCAAGCCTGATCCTGATTCTGGCCTTGCTTGTGGCCGGATGTGGCAAGGCGGCTAAATCAGACAAGGTCCATATCCGCTTCTGGCATGGTTTGAGCGGCCCCCTGGGGGACGTTCTAAACGAAATGATAGTGGAATTCAACAAGACCCACCCGGATATCGAGGTTATCGCCAACCCCATCAGCAGCTACAATGCCCTGCAGCAGAAGCTTTCCGCTTCCCTGCAGGTGGGCAAGCAACCCGATCTGGCCCAGGTTTTCGAATCCTGGGCGGCCAAATACCAGCAGGATGAAGTGTTAGTGAGCATCGACAGCCTTCTGGCCAACGATCCAGACTTCACCGAAGAAGAGCTGGCGGATTTCTATCCCGTTTTCTTGCAGTCCATCACCTATCAGGGCAAAAAATGGTCCTTCCCCTTCAATAAAAGCGTGCGGGCTTATTTCTACAACAAAGACGCCTTTTACCGCGCCGGGCTGGACCCCAACCGCTTCCCCGCCACCTGGGCTGAATTTGAGGATTATTGCCGCAAACTGACCTCGCCCAAAACCAAAGACCGCGGCGAAACCTACGGCGCGAATTTCACCGTGAACGAATGGCAGTTCGTAAACCTCATCCATCAGGCCGGCGGCACCATCATGGACGAAAACGACAAACCGGTCCTGAACAGCCCTGCAGGGTTGGAAGCGCTGAACTATACTCTGAACCTGGTAAACAAGGAAAAGACCGCCAAGGCTTCCAAGGAAATGGACGGCCAGAACGCCTTTCTGGCAGGCACGGTGGCCATGTTTGAAGGTTCCAGCGTATCCATTACCTGGATGCGCCAGCAGCCCATCAATTTCAATATCGGCTACGCCCCGCTACCCACCTATAAAACCAATAAAAGCGCCATCAGCGGCGCCAATATCGTGATCTTCAAAAGCGGCGACCCCAAAAAGGAAAAGGCCGCTTGGGAATTCATCAAGTGGTTCACCGATACTGAACAAACCGCCAAGTGGAGCGCCCGAACCTGCTATATGCCTCTGCGCAAGAGTGCCATGAAATCCAAAACCATCGTGGATTTCCTGAACACCTATCCCCAGTTCCGGGGCATTTATGCCCAGCTGGACAATGCGGTTTTCGAGCCCCAGCATCCGGCTTGGTTCGTGGGCAGGGACGAACTGAAGAAAGCGCTGGAGAAAGCCAAGGAAGGCATGCTTTCTCCTCAAGCCGCCCTGGATGAGGCAGCCGCCAAGCTACAGGAAGCCATTGACCGCGAGGCGGGATTCTGATGAATCATCCTTCATCCCCGCAATTGTTGATAATTTGCTACAATCGTCAAGCCTATCCAAGATATTCTGCTTGACAAGCCTTAGGACTTTGGGAAAAAGGTTCGAATCGTGCCGAAGTGGTGAAACAGGTAGACGCAGTGGACTCAAAATCCACCGGACTTTTAGTCCGTGCCGGTTCGATTCCGGCCTTCGGCACCACAAAAATATGGGAGAAAAACGCTCATTTAGATTTGCTAAAAGGCTGCATTTTTGTAGAACAGCTGCGAAATGACTTTTTATTGGGGTATTTTCTTTCCCTGAAACCGATAAATCAATATCAACCGCGACGGGTTATTTCACGCCCGCGCCATTTACAGTATCTCAATGGAGGTATAATGTCCAAGTATAATATGCTGATCCTGGCAGTGCTGATAACCATTTTGAGCCTGCCCTTGTCCCTGGGTGCGATTTCCCAGGCTTCGATGCTCTCACTCACTTTTGAGCCGGGCGGGCGGGCCAACGGCATGGGCCGGGCCTATTCCGCCGTTGCTGACGACGCTTACGCCCCCTGGTGGAACCCAGGCGCCACAGCGTTCAACCGCAAAACCCAGCTTGCCGGTTCACACATTCCCTGGCTGGCAGGTTCCGGCTTCGACGATATGTATTATGAATACCTGGGCTACAACCAGTATTTCGAGGGCATTGGAAACATCAACGCCCATCTGACGCTGCTAGACATGGGCACGCAGACCCAAACCGACGAAAACAACAACGTTATCGGCGAGTTCCATAGCTTTGAAGCTGCCGGAAACGTTGGCTACAGCTACGATGTGATCCCGCAGCAGTTAGGCATCGGCACGAACTTCAAGTTCGTTTACAGCTATCTGGGGCCCGGCCAGCCCACCGAGCCGGACGGCAAAGCTTTTGGCTTCGCTTTCGACCTCGGTGCAAAATATCAGGATTTCCTGACCAGAGGAACCAACCTCTCGCTCGTGATCCAAAACATCGGGCCGAACGTGACCTACATCGACCAGGAGCAATCCGATCCCCTGCCCATGACCGTCAGGCTGGGCGCCGCTTACGAGATCCTCAACGCCCCCATGAACAAACTGCTGGTCTCAGCGGAAGCCAGCAAAGTCCAGGCCAACGAGGACCCTCTGCTCACCAGGTTGTTTAATACTGGCTGGCAGCACATGGATGAAACCATCTACGGCGTCGGCGCTGAGTACACATATCTCGACCTGATCTCCCTGCGCGGCGGCTATTTCCTGGATACGGCCGGAAGCGTGGTGGGACCCAGCTTTGGCGCCGGCATCCAATACACTTTCAGCAAAAAATACAAGCTGACCGCGGATTTCAGCATGGTCCCCGGCGGCGAGCTTGTGGATTTCAACAAAGTCTTTTCCCTCGGCTTCGAGTTTTAGGGATAAAGTGATTCAAGCCTGTCTCCCCGCGTCTTCCGACGTGGGGAGCTGTGGCTTTGGCTACGGATGAGAATCAGGTTTCTCCTTCTCCTGCTGGCGATTACCAGCCTGCTCGGTGCTGAAAAGCTCACTCTCCAAAAACACTTTTCAAACCGTCCTCCGCGCCGGCATCCCCACACCCAGCTGCTGAACAAGCAGCCCGCCTCTGCGCCGAAATCCCGGGACGCAAACTTTGAAAGGTTGCTGGTGATCCTGGTGGATTTCCAGGCTGAAACCACCGACGACCCCAATACCACCGGTAACGGCAAATTCCTGCTGGAACCTGATCCCAACTACCTTTACAGCGTCGGCAGCCCCCCACACGACCGGGCCTATTTCCAGCAGAATCTGGAAGCTTTACGCTATTACTACCTGGCCGCCTCAGCCGGTTCCTACAACCTCCAATATGAGGTCTGGCCACAAACTGGGGCTTACACCCTGCCTAAAAACATGGGCTATTACAACCCTCCCGGCGCGGATAACGAACTTTTCGTTTCCCGGATGGAAGAGTATTTCAAAACCGCTTTCGAACTGGCGGACAGCCTTTCGCCGGAACTGGATTTCTCTGCTTTCGGACATTACATGATCATCCACGCCGGTTCCGATTGGCAGCATGACGTGTATGGCGACACTCCTTCCGACATCCCCTCCTTTTTCATCAGGGTGGGCGAAGGCAAGGAAGCCGTGGTGGATGGCGGCTCTGTGCTCATCAGCCATGCCTGTAACGTTCCTTCAACCATCTCGCAGGATTTTTCCAGCCAAACCTCAGGCGAGGATACCATCCACAGCGGCTACGGTGCCCTAAACGCCGTGCTCTGCCACGAATTTGGACATTCCCTCGGCTTTGTGGACCTCTACAACGTCCATACCTGGCAGCCGATGGTTGGGGTTTTCGACATCATGGACAGCGGCGGTTCTGGCATCCTGATGGATATTTTGGACGACGGCTCTTATGTGCTTCTGGAAGGCGCTTTGCCGGGATTGCCCGGCGCTTGGTCCCGCGAACTGGTTTTCGGAGACGACCTCCGCTCCCGGGGCCTGTTGAGAGACGTGGAATATGTTAACCTGTTCAGAGAAATGCCCCTCGCCGCCAGCAGCCACCGGCAACCGGGAGACAAACTCATTCCTCAGATCCTGCGCATTCCCCTATCCCCCACAGAATACATATTGGTCGAAAACCGCAGCGTTGATCCAGACGGCGATGGAGCCACCGCGCTCAAGGCTAGTGACGACGGCCGGGTTATCCTCTACCCCACCCCGATCGACGATCCCGAAAACATACCCAGTTATGAATACGACTATCTGCTGCCCTCTTTCCTGAAGGAAGACGGCTCCTCCGTGGGTGGCGGTCTCTTGGTCTGGCGTGTGAATGAAGATGTTATCTACACTCAGGGCGTAACCGGCAATGACGGGGAGTTCCTCTCCAATTATGCCAACAACACCATAAACACACTCTACACCAAGCGTGGCGTGGAGATCATCGAAGCGGACAACCTGCCCGACATCGGCAACCAATGGTCATGGTTCTGGACTGGCACCCAGTATGAGTATTATCACGCGAAAAAGCCCTTGCAGGATGGATCCGGTCACTTCGTGTCATGGAGTCTGGAGCCCTGGAAGCCTGTTCTGAACGGCACCACAGAACCACCCCTCAAAGACAGCTGGGGAATGGGTTCGCAGTATTGGCTCAGCGGAATTGGCAACCCCGCCGCTATTATGAATCTCACCGTTAACAGCGGTTGGTTCGATGAAACCTCAGTCACTGCCTACGGTATTCCAGAACTCCTGCCCGGGCCCTTCATCAATTCCAGCTACAGCAACCTCGATCTACCTCTGATCGGGCCCCAATCCATCACTCTGCTAAGCCACTATGATGGCCGGTGGACCGACCTGATGGGGCCATTCGCCTGGGACGGTGAAACGCTTGACCAGCCTGTGATAAGCGCGGACCAGGATGGCGACGGCTACAAGGAACTCATTCTCAGCCACGCCAATACTCTGGAAATCGTGGATTTCTCACAGGACACCCTGCAAAGCAAAACCATCAACTTTCCCGATCCCATCAGCACCGCGCCCATCGCAATCAGGGACACGGTGTTCGTGAGCACCGCCACCTGCCTGAGTTCCGTGGTGGACAACATGGTGAAGGACATGGTCCAGCTTCCCCAAATCCTGCGCCTGGGAAGCTACGGAACAGACCTGGTGACACTCAGCCAGGACCTTCTGCACATTATCGACACCCGAGACCTTTACATCAAGTGCGAGGTGGAACTGCCGGAACCCTTTGGCGATTATGAACCTGTGACTTTCACCGGAGCGGCGAGCGGGCTCAGAATGCTCTTCCTGACAGCCAACAGCGGCAATACCTACAAGTTTCAGGATAACCGCCTCCAAATGATTTTCCAAAACACGCAGGCGGAAAAACCCACTCAATTGGGAATAGCCTGGTATATGGACAGCTCAATGCAGGGAGCGGTCAACCCCACTATCTTTTGGGGTTGCGGCAACCGTATCTTCGCCATCAAACATGACGGCACCCTGCTCGGCGGCTATCCCCACAATGCTTTCCCGCTCACTTTTTCTGCCCGGGAACATGTTTACGCGCTAATATCCTATCCACAAGTGCTGCTCTATCTGCCTGTGCCTCAAAGAGGCCATGTGGCCTGGCTTGCAGATGAAGGCATCCTCTGGCAGAGATCCCTGTTGACGGACGATACGGTTTTCGGCTCACAGCTCGCGTTTGGGCCCATTAACTTGGAATCCCACAATCTCTTTTGGTATTATACTGACGCCGATGGCAGGCTGTTCATCCACCGAAAAGCTTTGGGAATGCTGAACAACGGAATATACTGGAATGGGTTCCGCAATGGCTGCGATGGCAGCTTTGAAGGCCACGGCCTGTATGACGACATCCCGCCAGTTCAGGATTTCACAGCCTTTGTTTTTCCCAACCCCGTGCGCGATTCCCAATTCAGGGTCCGCATCGAGAATTTTGACACTACTGTGGAACTGCGTCTTTATGACATCAACGGCTCGCTGCTGCAAAGCCACTCTCTGCCCGCCAACGGCATCCTGCGCCGGGATGTGGCCCTGGACAGCGGCAAACTTGCATCTGGCGTTTACATTCTCTTGGTGCGTAAAGGCACTGAGAACAAGAGGATAAAATTCGCTGTGGAGAAATGACCCTGGAGGCCAATGTATGAAAAAAACCATCTTGCTCATATTGGGCCTGGCGCTGCTAACCGGCGCCTTTGCCCAGAACATAGACGACCTGATCTGGCAGGAACCCCAGGGTGACGTCAGCGACATCATCAAGGTGAATTTCGAACCCAAAGATGCCCGCCGCGCCATGCTCTTTTCCGCGCTGCTGCCCGGAGCGGGTCAGTTTTACGCGAAGCCCTCGTCGTTCACTGCCTATCTCTTTCCAGTACTGGAACTGGCTACCATCGGCGGCATAGTCTGGTTCAACAAACAGGGCAAGGACCAGACCGAAGCCTTTCAGACCTTCGCCAATGGCGAGACTGTCACCCAGGTTTTCAATTACACCGTGAACGGCGAGCAGTATTCCTACACCTATACCGGCACCCGCTACCGCAGGGATTACCAGAAGAATGTGCAAACGGTGATGATGAACATCAATCCGGGCGCGCTGGATATCTACGACGGCACTTTTTTCCGCCTGGACGACACCGACACCCAGCATTTCTATGAAGATATCGGTAAATACGACAAATACGTGTTCGGCTGGGCTGACTGGTATCACAATTTCGCCACCGATCCCACTTCCGGAAATGGTTCTTTCTATCTGAGCCAAGTGCCCAACAACGCGACCTGGGTCTTCAACCCGAACAACACCGATCCCCAACTGATAATCAACAACCGCTGGATAAAGAACTACAGGATTGAATATTACATGAACAATCCCGGTAACCTCGATCCCGCGAACGCGGTTGCGCCCGGAACCAACGCCGCCTCGCCCTGGCGTCAGGAATATCTGGATATGCGCCGCTCCGCCAACCAGCAGTTCTACTATGCCAATTATTGCACCATCGGCCTTGCCCTAAACCACATCGCCGCAGCCATCGACGCCTTCGCCCTTACCAACCGCGTCAACAGAACTGCCATCACCCAGAAACCCTTTGAGTTCCAATATTACACCAGCCTTAGCAGCAACAACAACATCACCCCCTCTTTGGGCTTTACCTACAGGTTCTGAGATGCGCACATCCTCCAAACTGCTGTTCCTGACCCTGGCTTTGTTGCTGGCTTTGCCGCTGGCTGCGCTGCCCAAAGTGGCGTATCTGGGAATGTCCGCGGCGCTGCCCGGAAGCGGTGAGATCGCCCTGGGCAAAAACACCCGTGGAGGGATCATGCTGACAGCTGACCTCGTGGCCCTCACAGCCTGGCTTGCCACCGGACGTGAAATAGAAAACCTCACAAGTTCATACAAAAGCTATGCTGATGTCTATGCCGGCATTCCCGAAGGCATGCCGGACAGCTACTATCAGGATATCCAGCAGTATATTAGCAGCGACTCCTTCAATCAGGTCAGGATACTCGAAGCACGAAACTTTTATTTGATATACAATTACGATCCTGCCGGCTATGCCGCGTATCTGGCGGAGAACACCTATCCCGAAGAGGAAGCCTGGTCCTGGCAAAGTTCCTATCATCAGGACCAATACCGTTCCCTGCGGTTCAGGACCCAAACCGCCAAAATGTACCGGAGCCTAAGCCTGGGCGTGATGCTGCTGAACCGCGTTATCAGCCTCATTGACGTTGCCCTGATTTCCAGAAAACCGGGCCAACCCACAGCCCTCTATTTTACGCCGCTTGAGTCTGGCGGCCTGATGTTGAATTACCGTATGGAGTTTTGATGCCTGCCAAGATCAAATATCTGGTAACCCTCCTGCTGCTTTTGGCCTTCGGGACCACCCTGGCCGCTGAAAGCACGGGATTGCAGCTCGTGCAGTCACTCGTTTTGCCCGGCCTCAGCCAGATTCGCCACGGCCGGAATTACGGCTACGGCATGCTAACTGCTGAAGCCGCCCTCATTTCCAGCATGCTCTATCTGAACCAGGAGGCGCAGCTGAAAACCCGCGAGTATTACGAATACGCGCTAAAGTATGCCCACATCGAGCCTGGAGACTACCCTGAGAGCTATCTCCGCGACATCAGCAAATACAACAGCAGCGGCTACGAGGCTGGCGGCTACAACGCCTGGGTGTATCAGGAAGCGCTGCGGCTGTTTCCCCACGACCCGGACCAGCGACAGATCTACATCGACGAGAACATCTACCCGGACAATCTTGCCTGGAACTGGGACAGCGTCGAAAACCGGGGCCAATATGTGCAGATTCGCACCGAAGCCCAAAATATGCGCGACTACAGGATGATGGCGGTGGGCGTGATGATCGTGAACCACCTCATCAGCGGCATAGACATTCTGCGCTACAACGCCAAAAACAAACAAGCCCATGTCTGGCTGGACATCAAGGACCGCAGTCCCGTCCTGATGTTAGGCTTGGACTTCTAAGACCGTTAAGGCCCTATACCTGGTCCCTGAAGCGCCTCCCGCCTGATGCCCGCATTGGATGCGAGTATTTTGCGTGGGGCGTGGGAGATGGATAAACGTGAGCGCTAAGGGTGTGACTGGCAGGGCATCGTGGTGGGTAAACAGTTTGTGGCGCTCTTTCAATCAAATGGGTAATCTGGTTGTTCCAGCCCGTTAGAGTTTGTCCATCCGGTTTGCCCCTATCCTCACCATCCGGATTGAATTCTGCGGGTCCTGACGCAAAAAATCCACAAAAAAGTCTGATGTTGGTCCACTTTATCCTTGACATTAAATATGCTGCACAAAAATTACATTACTTCATAAGCGTACGATGTAGCATATCAGGCCGCGGGCCTGCTTGATTACTGGCATACAAACTCCGTAGAACGGCTTCGGAACCTTGAGGACCGGTCTCCTATCCGCACCCCTGTCCGCACTCCCCGGAAGGCCCGCACAGCCCGGAATGCCTGTTCAAACCTTAAACAAAGGAGTTCATGTATGAAAACGATCTTGCTAGTAATGGCAGCGACGCTGCTCGCCGCGTTCCTCACCGCCATGGCCAGTGATCCTGATGCCTTTGTGACCGCCCTTGAGGTGAACAGTAGAATGGGGATCACCGTTTTTCCCGCCACCTGGGATTTCGAGCATCCCACCTTCCCGCCGCAAGGATTCACCTGCGTTGATGTTGACGGAGCCGGAACCATCTGGGAGGTCGATACAAACCACAACACCACCCCGGATGGAAGCAAATCCGCCCTCCACTACGCCAGCGACGCCGGAAACCAGGACGGCTGGCTGATCCTTCCGGCGGTGCTGATGCCTGAAGACAGCTTCATGACCCTCAGCTTCCAGCATCGTAGCGATTGGTCGGAAAACTACCAATATTGCAGCCTGCAGGCAAACTCCTCCCCTGATCCCCAGGATCCCGGCTGGACGGAAATCTGGGCTGCCAACAGCGTAAACACCGACTGGAACCGCGTCTTTGTGGATGTCACCGACTATATCGGCGAGGACACCTATTTTGCCTTCCGCCATCAGGGCAATGACGCCAACTACTGGTATCTGGACGACATCACCATCTACGAGGTGGAGCCTGTCACCTCCCTGCCCGTTTACTGGGATTTTGAAGGGACTGAGTTTCCCCCCGCCGGCTGGTCCATCCAGGATAATGACGGCCAGCCCTGGTACTGGCTACTGGATACTGAAATCAACCACACCCTTGGCGGCTCGAATTGCGCCGCCCATTGGTACAGCTCCTCCTGGGAAGGTGGATACGGCCAGGACGGCTGGCTGATCACCCCGTCCATCCTGCTTCCCCAGCTCCGCGATCAACTGGTGCTCGATTTCTGGCACAACAATTTCTATATGGACTGCTACGCCTACAGCGGGGTGATGATCCGCCCCGTAAACCTCGCCCAGCTTGGCTGGCATGAGCTTTGGAACCCTGACAGCGTAACCGAGGAATGGCAGAATGTGAGGCTCAATATCAGCCCCTTCGCGGGCATGATGGTGCATTTCGCCTTCGTTTACCGGGGCTATGACGCCCACAGTTGGTTTGTGGACGACGTCACCATCCGTGAACTGACCAACGACGACCAGCCTCCCATCATCACCTTCCTCCCCCCGCTCAGCACCCCCAGTCCTGATGTCAGTTTCACCCTCACGGCGGAAGTGGTTGATGACCCCATCTGGCAGAGCGGAATCGACGAAGTGATCCTGCACTACCAGGCGACAGGCACGCAGATAGAACTGCCCATGGAAAACATCAGCGGAAACACCTGGTCTGCAACCATACCGCCCCAAGACACGGGCACCAGGGTGGAATATTTCATCACTGCCACAGACGGGAACTTGAACACCGCCAGCACCGGAGATTGGGACAACTTCCACTGGTTTGTGGTGGACAACTACTTCTGGCTCTTCTACAATTGGAGCAATTCGGTGGGCTTGGGCCGCCCGGATACATTCGGAGCCGCCAACCGCTTCGCCAATCCCTTTTACGAGCTGGGTTCGGGTATGCTTCTTTCAGAAGTGACTGTCGACACCCCCCAGCCAGTGCAGGCGGATCTGCACATCTACTCTGATGACGGGTTCACCCTCACCGACCTCACCGGGCCAATCACCTATAACTTCAATGGCTTAAACTACTACGACCTGCCGGACAACCTGGTGATCAACACTCCCTATTTCTACGTTTCAGTCGAAAACGTCCCCGGCGGGAACGGCGTCTGGTTCACTAACGATCATGACTACGGAATGTCATACTGGAGGGAAGCCGGATACTTCTCCCAAGTGGAGGAACAGGGCTCCTGGATCATCCAGGCCCATGTCGCCGCCGGCCTCGCCGCTCCGGAGATCAGCTTCAGCCTGTGGGAAGGGGTTCCCAAACTAAGCTGGGATCCCGTGCCGTTTGCTAACGACTATCTAATCTACGCCAGTTCGGATCCTTACGCGGATGATGGGTATTGGACCTTGATCAACACTACCACGGACACCTACTATTGCCCAGATCATGTTGAAGCCCAAAAGTTCTTCCGGATAAAGGCCAACAACACCCCATTCGAAAAACTGCCTGGTATCCGGAACACATTCTGCACGCTAAGAAGGCCATCAAACCCAAAAGGGAAAGAGCGGATAAAGCATCACCGGCGATAGATTAAACCAAATTGAGGACATGGAGTTCAAGCCGTCAAAGCTAACCATATCTAATTGAACAGATTATGGACGGCTTGGACTTCATGTGCAATGACAGTATTCAACCTGCCCTTGAAGTCAATAAGGCCATATAAGCAGATTTGTTCCAGGCTTCCGTTAATCGGCCAGCAGTTCCTGAACGGCCAGCAGAACAGGCAGGGAACCGTCCTGCACAGCCGCGCGGAGGCGGGGCAGTTGCTTTGTTATCTTGGGATCGGAGTAGAAGCGGTTTAGAACTGCCTCGGCAAGCAAGGATTCGAACCACTGGAGCACCTGGCTCTGCCGTCGTTCCTCAAACACGCCACTGGTTTTGCCCTGGTCCACAAAACGTTCGATTTCGTGCCAGATTTCAGGCAGGCCGGTTTTCTGGACAGCGGAGCAGGTGAGGGCCTTGGTGGTCCAGCCTGGGGTCGCCTGCCGCAGGTAATGGAGGGCGTTGTTTAGTTCACGTCCAGCCAGTTCGGCTGCCTGGATATTGTTTCCGTCAGCTTTGTTCACCACAACGAGGTCGGCCAGTTCCATGATGCCCTTTTTGATGCCCTGGAGTTCGTCTCCGGCTCCGGCGATCTGCATCAGCAGAAAGAAATCGACCATGGAGCGCACGGTTACCTCAGACTGTCCAACTCCCACGGTTTCGATGAGGATGATGTCATAGCCGGCAGCTTCGCAGGCGATGATGGTTTCGCGGGTTTTGCGGGTCACGCCCCCCAATGCTCCGCCGCTGGGTGAGGGACGGATGAAGCTGCTTGGGTGCCGTGCCAGTTCCTCCATGCGGGTTTTGTCGCCCAGAATGCTGCCCCGGGAAAGCGAACTGCTTGGGTCAACGGCCAGCACGGCGACTTTGTGGCCCCGCTCTATTAGCCAGAGGCCGAAGCTTTCGATGAAGGTGCTCTTCCCCGCTCCGGGAACACCTGTAACGCCCACGCGGATGGAGTTTCCCGAGGCGGGCAGAAGCCGGCGGACCAGTTCCTGTCCCGCCTCGAAATGACGGGGAGAATTGCTTTCGATGAGGGTGATCGCCTTGGCCAGCAGGGTGCGGTCGCCGCTGAGAACCCCGGCGGCGATGGAATCAACTGGCGGCAGGCCGCGGGACGGCTTTTTGGCCTCGGCATCCGAAACCTTGCTGCCAGCGCTTTTGGCTTCCATCACCCGGGAGGCGAATTCCTTTCCGCCCTCAGCGGGTGCCCATTCCGGCTTGCGATGCCTGGTCACGCTCAATCCTGCAACAGTTTTTCCAGCAACAGGGTGGCGCATTCAGGCAGTTTGGTGCCGGGCCCGAAAATGGCCGTGGCGCCTTTGTCCAGCAGGAAATCGTAGTCCTGGGGCGGAATCACGCCCCCAACCACGATTAGGATATCCTCGCGGCCAAGCTTTGCCAGTTCCTCCACCAGTTGCGGCAGCAGGGTCTTGTGGCCGGCGGCCAGTGAACTCATGCCGACGATGTGGACGTCGTTTTCCACTGCCTGGCGGGCTGTTTCGTCCGGGGTCTGGAACAGGGGTCCCATGTCCACGTCGAAACCCATGTCGGCAAAAGCGGTGGCAACCACCTTTGCGCCGCGGTCGTGGCCGTCCTGGCCCATTTTGGCAACCAGGATGCGGGGGCGGCGTCCCTCGCGGTCGGCAAACCTGTCTGTGAGGGCGCGAACTTGTTCTATTTCATCCATTTTGGCATACTCGCTGCTGTAAACGTTGTTGATGAGTTTGATGGAAGCCTGGTGGCGTCCGAAGACGGATTCCATGGCGCTGGAAATCTCGCCCAGGGAAGCTCTGGCCCGGGCAGCGTCCACCGCCAGCTCGAGCAGGTTTCCGGTTTTGTCTTTAGCTGCCTGGGTGATGGCGCCGAGGCAGGCTTTCACCCTGGCTTCGTCGCGTTCGGCGCGGAGTTTGGCCAAGCGGGCGATCTGGGATTCGCGCACAGCGGAGTTGTCCACTTCCAGGATTTCCATCGGGTCTTCCTTCTCCAGACGGTATTTATTCACGCCCACGATGGTGTCTTCTCCGGAATCGATGTGCGCCTGCCTTCTGGCGGCTGCTTCCTCGATGCGCAGTTTGGGCAGGCCTGTTTCGATGGCCTTGGCCATGCCGCCCAGTTTCTCCACTTCCATGATGTGGCCCCAGGAGCGCTTCATCAGGGCGTCCGTAAGGCTTTCCAGATAGTAGGAGCCGGCCCAGGGGTCGATAACCTTGGTGATGCCGGTCTCGTGCTGCAGGAAGAGCTGGGTGTTGCGGGCGATGCGGGCGCTGAAATCGGTGGGCAGGGCAATGGCTTCGTCCAGGGAATTGGTGTGCAGGGATTGCGTGTGTCCCAGCGTGGCGGCCAGGGCTTCCACACAGGTGCGGATCACGTTGTTGTAGGGATCCTGCTCGGTGAGGCTCCAGCCGGAGGTTTGGGAATGGGTGCGCAGCGCCATGCTCTTCGGGTTTTTGGCCCCAAAACCTTTGATGATCTTGGCCCAGAGCACTCTTGCGGCGCGGAGCTTGGCCACTTCCATGAAGTAGTTCATGCCCTCGGCCCAGAAGAATGACAGCCGGGGCGCGATCAAATCGATGTCCAGGCCAGCGTTCACGGCCGTGCGCACGTATTCCAGGCCATCGGCCAAAGTATATGCCATCTCCAGGTCGGCGGTGGCTCCTGCTTCATGCATGTGATAGCCGGAAATGCTGATGCTGTTGAACTTAGGCATGTTCCGCGACGTGTATTTGAAGATGTCAGCGATGATGCGCATGGAGGCTTCCGGTGGATAGATGTAGGTGTTGCGCACCATGTATTCCTTCAGGATGTCGTTCTGGATGGTGCCGTTAAGCTGTTCCGGCTTCACACCCTGTTCCTCAGCGGCCACGATGTAGAAGGCCATGATGGGAATCACGGCACCGTTCATCGTCATGGAAACACTCATCCTGTCCAGCGGTATCCTGTCGAAGAGGATTTTCATGTCCAGAATGCTGTCCACAGCCACCCCAGCTTTGCCCACGTCACCGATCACCCGGGGATGATCGGAATCGTATCCGCGGTGGGTGGCGAGGTCAAAAGCGATGGAGAGGCCTTTCTGGCCCATGGCCAAATTGCGGCGGTAAAAGGCGTTGGATTCCTCGGCGGTGGAAAAACCCGCGTATTGACGGATGGTCCAGGGCCGCTGGACGAACATGGAAGGATAAGGCCCCCGCAGGAAAGGCGGCAGGCCGGAAAGATAATCTAAATGCTGCAGGTTGTCCAGGTCAGCCTTGGTGTAAAGCGGCTTCACGTCCAACTGTTCGTTGGTGCGCCAGGCTTTGGATGCGACTGCTTCCCGCGCTTTGGGTTCCGCGGCGAAGCTGGGATTCAGAGTGGTGAAATCAGGTTTCATTTTTGCACCCCCATGCGGGCGGCCAGGTATTGCAGGGTGTCCAGCAGGTTTGCCCGCAGATGGATGAAGACATCAATGCCGCTTTGTTTGTGAGCTTCCACCTGGTCGGCCGGATAGCCTGCCAGGATTTTTATCTTGTCTTTCAGTTGAGCGCAGAGCGCGGGCACCAGTTCGGGATACTTGTCGTCCGTACTGCAGATGCAGACAGCTTCGTAGTCCCCGGCGGCCTCCACGGCGGACTGAACATCGGTGTAGCCAGTTCCTTCCACCACGATAAATCCGCCCACCTGCAGGAAGCCTGTGGCGAAGTCGGCGCGGACCTTGTATTCTGCCAGGCTGCCCATGGTGATCAGGAACACCTTTTTGCCATAAGCCGCCATCCGGGAGCGGAATTGTTCCAGAGCTTCCACCGCTCGGCGTTTCGGCAGGGCGCCCCACTCGAGGCGCACGGCGGCTTTGCTGTCATCAACAGAGGCTTCCGCCAAGGCCGGCAGAGCGTCATCCGGATTGGCATACATGTTCACGCCCACGAAAACATCTCTCCTTTTGTGCACGGCGTCGATCCTTGCCTGGGCCACAGCGTCGATCATGGTGTGGATGGTCCCGGCTTTGAGGCCGCGGATCATTCCGCCCCCGGCTTCCAGCTCCTGCATCATTTTCCAGGCCTGGCTTGCCAGATCCGCGGTGAGGCTTTCGATATAATAGCATCCGCCTGCGGGGTCGGCAACCCTGCTCAGATGGGCTTCCTCGGCCAGGATAAGCTGCTGGTTGCGGGCAAGCCGTTTGGAAAACTTGGTGGCCTCGACGTCCAGCGTTGCGTCGAAACGGTCTATCTCAAGGCTGTCCACCCCTGCAACGACCCCGGCAAACCCTTCCGTGCTGGTGCGCAGCATGTTCACATAGAGGTCATAGCCGCTTTTGTTGAAGGTGGAGGTTTTTCCGTGGATCCAGATGCGGCGGGACTCGTCATTGCCGCCGAAAGCTTTTACCATCTCGCTCCACAGCATCCGGAAAGCCCTGATCTTGGCTATTTCCATGAACAAATTGGAACCGAGGGAAAACTTCACCTGAAACAGCGGGGCGATCTTGTCGATTTCCAAGCCGCTGACCTGCAAGCCCTGGATATAACCGATGGCGGTGGACAGGGCGAAAGCGAGTTCCTGCACGGCTGAGGCTCCGCTGGAGGCATAGACCGTGGCGTCGATGGAAAGGCAGCGCAGCCTGGGAGCTTTTTCCACCCTGCGCGCAACTTCAGCGCCCACCCGGCTCCAAACATCTTCCAGAGGCAGGTTCAGAAATCCCTTGCGGGCAAACTCGCCAGTGGGATCGAAGCCGAGGCAGCCGTCAAGCTGGCTCAGGTCCTGTTTGGTTTGGGCGCAAAACTCCTCCAGCCAGGAGAAGAGGTCGGGATCGCCCATATCCATTTGAGCCATGAGCGGTGCAGCTTTCAGGTCCACCCCTTTCAGGGCAGTGGCCAGGTCTTCCGCGGAGCGGAGCTCGATTCCAGCGGGAAAATCGTCGTGTTTCAGAACGAGGTTAACAGCAGAAAGTCCCCGGGAAAGCTCATCCAGAATTTCCCGGTTCAGGGCCGCCAGGTCTTGGGTGGTCTGTGCCTGGGCCACTTTCCAGCCTTGGCTGGCAAAGCCCTGAGGCGCGTTTCCCCGCTGGTGGGGAGCTTCGCCCGGCAGGGCGTCCGTGAAGCCCAGTCCGGCCACGTCTTCCTTTGTGTATATGGGTTTCAGGGTGATGCCTTCGTAAGTTTTGGTGCGCATCACCTTGTCGAAATCAGCGCCTTTAAGGCTGGCCACCACGGCCTGTTTCCATTCTTCCAGGCTGGGCGGCGGAAACTCCTTGCGGAGGTCCAGTTCTTGAAGTTCCATTTTCACTCTCCCTTCAGGACTCTTTGATGAGGGCCTGGACAGGCTTCATGCCGTAGGGCGAGCCGTTCACGATGGAGTCGAGGACAGCCCCGCCGCCGGTGAAAAAGTAGTATTGAGGATCATTCACCGCTTTTGCGAAAATGCCGGGCAGCAGACCTCGGAAATCCTGGATGGTGTCGCCGCCACCGAAGAGTTTCTGCGCACCGGTGTTCTTGTCGATCAGGCTGTACATAGCTTTGGTGCCCTCGGTGAAGAGGGCGGTGTAGCCCATCACGGCATTCACGAAAACGGTGGCGGCCCCGGCAAAGACTTCCTGCACTGCGGGTTCTGAAAAGGATTCCGGGGCAACGTCCAGCACATAGTTTAGCTGGGTGCCGGGCTTCAGGTCGGAGATTTTGTGGACTCTCCAGCTTTCAGCGTTTTCAAAGCTGTCCGATTCTATTATATAAGGAGGTTCAACGATGCGGTCTTTCAGGGGTCCGGCTTCCTGCAGGAATTTTTCCGCCATTTCCAGGTCGGAGGGTTCCAGGCCCTTGATTCCGATTTGGTATTTCACAGCCAGGTAGGCGTTGTAGAGAACCCCGCCCAGCACGAGTTTGTCGCTGATTTTGATGAGGGAGGAAAGGGGTCCTATCTTAGTGTCGAATTTCGAGCCAGCCACCACGGAAACCAGGGGTTTGCGGGGCTCGAAGACCTTCTGCAGGTTGGCGATCTCTTTCAGCATCAGCAGTCCGGCATAGGAAGGCAGATACTTGGTGATGTTGAAGGTGGAGGCATGCGGCTGCCAGGAACCAAAAGCATCATTGATGAAGAGGTCCGCAAAAGAGGCCAGTTTGGCGGCCAGGGCGTCAGAATCCTCGTTTTTGCTCTCTTCGCCTTTGAACCAGCGGGTGTTGGGCAGATACACGAAATCCGCCTTGCCCTCTTTCATGGCGGAAACCGCTGCGCCGATGGGGCTAAGGTCAGTTATCCCCTTTTCGCCTTCAGCCGGACAGTCAGGAATCAGTCCGCGCAACTGGAGTTTATCCTCCAGATACTTAACGATGGGGCCAACCGCCTCGCCTTCGGAAATGGTGATGGCTCCGGTGGCTTTGTTGTAAGGCCTGCCCACGTGGCTCATCAAAATGGGGCGGCCACCCTTCTTGAAAATATGCAGCAGGGTGGGGATCGTGGCTTCGATCCTCATCGGGTCTTTGATCTTGCCTTTTTTCACAACATTGTGGTCCATGCGCACCAGCACGGTTTTTCCGTGGAGGTCCGCTTCCAGGAAACAGGGAATGCTTGTCATGGCTCGGTTCTCCTTGTATGTCTTACATATCAAATACTTAACGGATATCAGAAAACGGCGGCAGAGAAAATGCCGTTTGGAAGCAGTTTGCCAAAAGGGGCGGCAGCGTCAAGCTTTTTCTCTTTTCAGGCGGCGGAACTCCCAGGGCGGGATGGCTTTGGGGTCAGACCAGAGGCCTTTCCTGTCCTGCCTGGCCTTCACTTCCAGGGCAGCCAAAACCGGGTCTTTGCTGTATTGCTTGTAATGCCAGGCCAAGCCGGCTTTCAGCAGTTCCTTGTTCAGGTTCTTCCCGCCGATGTAAACGGTGCCCAGATATCTATTGTAGCGGTCGAGTTCCTCATATTTCACTTTCACGGCCTTGCCAAAAACGAGGTCGGATGTGAATTGTTTGGCAACATTGCCGAAAGCCTGCCCCTTTTCCGGGCAATCCACCGCTGCCAGGCGCACTTTACAGGTGGTTCTGCCCTGCAAAACCGTGATGGTGTCGCCATCCTGGATGGAGACCACCTGGCCCCGGATTTCTTTCGCGGAAAGGAAACGAACGGCCAGTAGGACGATCAGCCCCAGCGCCAGGCTCAGCAGGGATTTTTTGGTGATCCTGTATCTCATGGAGCCTTTGTCGCTTTGGCAGCGCTTCTGTCAATGGAAATTCCGCCAACGGCGTTCTCAAATAACCGAATCTACCCGCTTTTCATTTGCCTCGTTTCGCCCTAATCTGCTCTGTATGGTGTCTTTTCAGGTTCCACCTCATTGCCTCCGCGTGATGTTTCTCGTTCATCCCCGGCGAATGCCTGATCTGTCGTCGGTGCTTTCCCCATTTACCCCATCCCACTCACTTCCCACTCACTTCCCGCTTAGTTCCCGCCTGTCAAACGGGAACTAAGCGGGAGGCGAAAAAGAGGCGGATGGGAAAGGGCAAAGGAAGCGGGCACAGGAAACCAAGTTACGCCCCTTTCAGCCTAAAGGCTATTTGAACAGCCAGTCATAGCGCGTGACCGAAAGCGCGTAAAGCTCTGTTTTATCCAGCGCCAGCAGTTCCGCCAGCACATCGAACAAGGAAGGGCTGGCAAGGCTTTTGCCGATCAGCAGGCGCGAGCCGTTCCACTCGCTGGAGGTGACGATGCGCCTGAGGTCATATTCCTTGCTGCGGGTGGGGGTGCTTTTGGTGAAGATATGCCGTTCGGCCTGGAAGAATTCCGCAATGCGGCTTTCCACGCCCGTCCGCAGGTTATCGGGAATGGCGATGCCGATGATTTCGCCAGTGGGCTGCCTGCCCTTGCCTTGGAGGGTTTCGCTGCGCAGGAAGCGGAATTGGGGGATGCGGGGCTGGGTGAAGGCCGCGGCTATTTCTTCGGGGCTGTAAGGTTTATGGAAAGAGACGTCGCAGAATTCGCACACGCTGGCGACGCCCAAAGGCAGGGGCGGACAGAGGCTCACCCGGGGATGGGGCGAAAAGCCTTGCGTGAAAACGGTTTCGAGCGGCATCTGCCCGATGAGGCGGAAAAGCATGCGCATCCAGTCCAGATGCGAAATGAAGCGCAGAATGCCATCCTTGGCATACCAGAGGCGGTAGCGGTGGCGGATTTGGCTCTGCTGAGGCCTGAAAGTCTTTCCGCGGCTGCCTTTCGGCGTGGGCAAAGCGATGTAGGCGGGGGCGGTAACGGTCTTCACGGAAGGGCCGCAAACTCCGCATCGCGAGCAGGCTTCACGGCAGTCGGGAGTTGTTTCCCCAGCCAGAGCGCGAGCCCATTCGCGCTCAAGGAGGCCCTTGTCGATGCCGATATCCACAAAATCCCAGGGCAGCGGCGCCATCAGGTCCCTGGCGCGCAGATACTCCTCCAGGTCGATGCCGCTTTCCTCGGCGGCGCGTTCCCACAGGGAATAGTCGAAACACTCGTTCCAGCCGTCGAAGCGGGCACCGAGGAGCCAGGCGCTGTGGATTAGTTCGCCCACCTTTTCGTCCCCGCGGGAAAAAACTGCTTCCAGCAGGGAATTCTCTATGGTGTGGTATTTCACGCGGACGGAGCGTTGGCGGGAAAAGGCCTGCTTCACTTTCAGGCAGCGGCGCAGAATCTCCTCCCGGGGAAGCACCCCGGCCCACTGGAAAGGCGTAAAAGGCTTTGGCACAAAGGGAGAGAGGGTGACGTTTATCTGCAGGCTGCGGCTCAGGGAGGCGATTTTTTGGATGAGGCTGACGATGCCCTCGATGTCCTCTTCGGTCTCCAGCGGCAGGCCCACCATGAAGTAGAGTTTAACCTTCTGCCAGCCGAGGTCGAGGGCTGTTTGCACGCCGCGGAGTATCTCTTCTTCGCTGAGGTTTTTGTTGATAATGTCGCGCAGGCGCTGCGAACCCGCTTCGGGAGCGATGGTGAGGCCTTCCCGGCCAAGTTCGCGCATCAGTTCCACCGTTTCCGGATCGAGGGCGTCCACCCTCAGCGAGGGCAGCGAAATGTGGGTGCGGTCGGTATCCACGGCCTCAAGCAGGCCCGCCAGCAGTTCCTTCACGCGGCTGTAATCGCTGCTGGAAAGGGAGAGCAGGCCGGCTTCGTCCCAGCCCGTGAGCGCCACCTCTTGCAGGATTTCGTCGCGCACTTCGGCAGCGTCGCGTTCCCGCACAGGGCGGTAGAAATAGCCGGCATGGCAAAAACGGCAGCCGCGGGAGCAGCCGCGCATGATTTCGGCCACGCAGCGGTTGTGGGTGGCAAGCTGCCAGGAAAGGATCTGCGGGCTGTGCAGGGTGCCGCCGGCGCCAAAGCCGGTGAATTTGCGCGAACTTACCCTTTGCCCCGTGTGCAGGGCCGGAACGTAACAGCTTTCGAGCTTTGCCAGTTCCTGCAGCCGCCCCTCCCTATCGCGCACGCGGCTGAAGATTTGGGCGATCTCAACGATGCCGGCCTCCGCCTCGCCGAGAAAAAAGACGTCGATGAAGCGGGAAAGCGGCAGAGGATTGGTGGCGCAGGGGCCGCCTGCCATCACGATGGGGTCGCTTTCCGCGCGGTCCTTCGCCAGCACGGGAATATCTGAAAGGGACAGCGTTTCGGGGATGTTTGAATAGGTGAGTTCGGTTTGCAGGGTGATGCCCACGAGGTCGAAATCCCGCAGCGGACGGCGGCTTTCGAGGCCGAAGAGGGGCAGCCGCTCACGGCGCATGATGTCTATCATGTCCAGCCAGGGCAGGTAGGCGCGGTCTGCCATAACACCGTCGAGGCGGTTGACGATGGAATAGAGGATCTTCAGCCCCAGATGCGAGACGCCCACCTCGTAAACGTCGGGATAGACGAAGCAGAAATTCACATCCTGCCAGGCTTTGCGCACCGCGTTGAGTTCGTGGTCGATGTAGCGCGAGGGCTTTTCCACAAGGGGCAGCCAGGGCTCGATGAGGACCTCTTGCATAGCTTACAGGGAACGGATGCGGATGTTTACCTGGTGTTTGTCACCCCGGCGGATGAGGGTTTTGCAGGCGGGATTGTCCTGCAGGTGTTTCCTGACGTCGGCGGCGCTGCTGCTGAGGTCTTCAAGGGTGCCTTCGTAGCGGCATTCCTGCAAGTAGAAACGGTCGCCGGGCCTGAGCAGTTCCTGAACGCGGGCGATGTCTTTCCAGTCGAAGAGGCGCTCGAAAAAGGTGGTGCGGAATTCGTATTCCATCCCGCTGCCGCGGAGGATGTCCATGCTGCGGAGGATGTCTTCAACAGGCACTTCGGAGCGCGAAACGAGGCGATAGAGGTCAGCCGGGGCCTTGATGTCCATCGCCCAGTAATCAACGAGCTTCTGTTCCACAAGGCTTTGCAGCACATCTGGATGGGAGCCGTTGGTGTCCATCTTCACGAGGAAGCCCATAAACTTCAGTTTCTTCACAAATCCGGTCAAATCGGGCTGCACCGTGGGTTCGCCGCCGGTGATGACGACAGCGCCGAGCTTGCCCCTCCTTCTGCGCAGGAAATCCAGCACCCGTCCCGTCGCCAGGGGCTTTTCAAAGCGCTCGGGATCGACCAGTTCAGGGTTGTGGCAATAGGGACAGCGGAAATTGCAGCCCTGCGTGAAGATGATGGCGGCCAACTGCCCGGGATAGTCGAGCAGCGAGAACTTTTGAAAACCGCCAATCCTCATCAGAGCGCGTGATGCTTCGCGGGGTCTTTCGCGCGGCTGTTCTTGATGGTGTCGAAAGTGGTGCGCAGCTTGAATTCCGCCTTTTTGCCCTCGTTCCATTGCGAGACGGGGCGCAGGTAGCCAACGATGCGCGAGAAAACCTCCGTATTCCTCTGGCATTGCGGGCAGTTGGCCTGTTCGCCGTTGAGGTAGCCGTGCTGGGGGCAGATGCTGAAGGTGGGCGAAAAAGTGAAGTAGGGCAAGCGGTAGCTGGAACAGATGGTGCGCACAAGCTTGCGGATGCTTTCGCCGTGTTCGACCCTCTCCCCGCCAAAGATATGCAGCACGGTGCCGCCGGTGTATTTGGTCTGCAGCTCGTCCTGGAGGTCAAGCACCTCGAAGATGTCGTCGGAAAAGTTCACCGGCAGTTGGGAACTGTTGGTATAGAAAGGCGTTTCGCCGCCGCAGTTGGCGCTGATGATATCCGGATAGAACTTTTTGTCGAGGATGGCGAGGCGGCAGCTGGTGCCTTCGGCCGGCGTTGCCTCAAGGTTGTAGTTGCATTCCGTCTCTTCCTGGAAATCCACCAGACGCTCGCGCAGGTAGTCCATCACTTTCAGCGCGAAGGCGCGCCCTTCCGAGGTTCCGAGGTTTTTGCCCAGGTAGTTCACGCAGGCTTCGTTCATGCCGATGATGCCGATGGTGGAAAAGTGGTTTTTCCAATACTGCATGAAGCGTTCGTAGATGTTCTTCAGGTAGAAGCGCGTATAGGGGTAAAGTCCGTTCAGGGTATAGCGTTCAAGGATTTTGCGCTTGATCTCGAGGCTGTTTTTGGCGATTTGCAGGTTCTCTTCCAGCAGAGTGAAGAATTCTTCCTCGCTGTGGGCGCGGTAGCCGATGCGGGGCAGGTTGAGCGTCACCACGCCGATGGAGCCTGTGAGCGGATTGGCGCCGAACAGGCCTCCGCCGCGGGCTTCCAGCTTGCGCGTGTCCAGGCGCAGGCGGCAGCACATCGAACGCGCGTCGTTGGGGTCCATGTCGGAATTCACGAAGTTTGAGAAATAGGGGATGCCGTATTTGGCCGTCGCTTCCCAGAGATAGCTGAGCTTGGGGTCATCCCAGTCGAAGTCTTTGGTGATGTTGTAGGCGGGAATGGGCAAGGTGAAAACGCGTCCCTTGGCGTCGCCTTCGATCATCACTTCGAGGAAGGCCTTGTTCAGCATGTCCATTTCGGGCTGAAAGTCGCTGTAAGTAAGGGTTTGCGGCTCTCCGCCGATGATCACGGGCGTATCCTTGTAGATGTCGGGAGTCTGCAGGTCCAGCGTGATGTTCGTAAAGGGCGTCTGGAAACCGACGCGGGTGGGCACGTTGATGTTGAAGATGAATTCCTGCAGCGCCTGCTTCACGTCTTCGTAAGAGAGCTTGTCATAGCGGATAAAGGGCGCCAGCAACGTGTCGAAATTGGAAAAGGCCTGCGCTCCGGCCGCCTCTCCCTGCAGCGTGTAAAAGAAGTTCACGATCTGCCCCAGGGCGCTGCGGAAATGCCTCGCGGGCGAACTTTCCACCTTGCCCTCGGCGCCGCAGAAGCCTGTCACGAGCAGGTCCATCAGGTCCCAGCCCACGCAATAGACGGAAAGCTGGCCAAGGTCGTGGATATGGATGTCGCCCTCGATATGCGCCCGGCGGATTTCCGGCGGGTATATCTTGTTCAGCCAGTAGGTCTTGCTAATCTCGCTGGCGATGTAATTGTTCAATCCCTGCAGGGAATAGGCCATGTTAGAATTCTCGTTCACCTGCCAGTCGAGTTTTTCCAGATACTTGTCGATGAGCTGCACGCCGCCGGTGGAAAACATTTCGCGGATGCGCGCGTGCTGGTCGCGGTAGATGATGTAGGCCTTCGCCGCCTTTTTGTAGGGGGATGCCAGCAGAACCTCTTCCACGATGTCCTGGATCCGCTCCACTTCAGGGATGTCGGAATCTATGATCTGCGCCAGGAGGTTCACCACCCGCGCCGTTAAAACTTCAGCAGCTTCGCCTTCAAACTCTCCAGTGGCCTCGCCTGCCTTGCGTATGGCCTGCACTATTTTTTGCTTATCAAAACTGACTATGTTGCCGTTGCGTTTCCGAATCTTCGAAAACATCACAATCCTCCCTTGCGATACGTATCGATAATCTGCTCGCGCGCATCAGGTTATAAGTTTTGATCTCACTTTAACCATAGCCGCGCCAATGCTGCGAGTTGTATAATAATAGGAACTTAGCATTTCTGTCAAGCGAAACTTGAGCGTTTTTGGATTTATTTTTCCCAAAGCAGTCCAAAGCCCGCAGATAAAAGATTTGGCGGCCCTGATCAGGCGGTCGCCGCACCGCCTTTTTCCCTGGAGCCTGGCGTCCAGCGAACACAGTGAGCATGGACGACAGGATGTGTTGCTGCGTCGATGCCTGTTCCCCGCTCGACGGCAGCCTTCCGCCAGCCTTTTCTCCCTTTCTCTTTGTCGGCGCTTCAGCGAGCGCCGCCACTTTTTCATCTGTGAAATCTGCGTGTGCCTCTTTTCCTCTTCGTTAACACACTCTATTTTCATTATGATGCGCCTCCCGAAAACCTCCCGCAGCCGGCGCGGGGATTGTTTGGGTGCGGATCAGGGGGCGTTTTTGCGCGCGTTAACATGCCCCTCTATAAACGTGCGTATGAGAAAAATGGGGTTGGGCGAAAGAATTATTTTTAAAACCACTCCGGGACTTCCTCGAGTGCGTGAAAGCCTGATGGGAAGGGTGAGGCATCAGCCGCGGGGATGATATTAACCAACGAAATCCGCCTGGTCCGGGATTTCAACAAGAGATTCTTTGGTTTTGCATAGTGGGTGTCAAATTCGCAATTTCGCAAGTTCCCTTTCTCCGGACCTTTTTCCCCCGGTCCGGGAAGAGAATATCCAAGATACTGATATATATACTATATAACATAATATATACTAAATTAGTAGGAATTAGTAGTTAGATAGGTATATATATGTTATATATGGATATATGTTAGTCTATTGTCCCGGATGCTGCACCTGCCC